>CAZFKW010000074.1:4893-12632 GCA_964519795.1 uncultured Ramlibacter sp.
GTTCACGAGCTACGGCATTTCCAAGACGGCCGGCGAGCAGTATGTGCTGCAGGCCGCCGTCCCTGCCGTGTCGCTGCGCCTGGCAAATGTGACCGGGCCGCGCCTTGCTATCGGGCCGATCCCCACGTTCTACAAGCGCCTGAAGGCCGGCCAGAAGTGCTTTTGCTCCGACACGGCGCGTGACTTCCTGGACATGGCTGACTTCTTTGCCATGATGGACCTGGCCATGGAGCCGGGGGCTGCCACAGGTGTGTACAACGTGGCGTCGGGCGAGGCTCACTACATCAAGGAAATTTACGAACTCGTCGCCACCCACGTGGGTGTAGGCCCGGCCGGTGTGCCCGTCACACCGCCGGCTGCCGACGACGTGCCGGTCGTGGCGCTGGACTCGTCCGCCACCGAGCGGGCCTTTGGCTGGCGCGCCACCGTACCTTTCGCTCAGACCATCCGCAACCAGCTGGCCTGGTATGACCAGTATGGCGTGTCCGACATCTACAGCCACCTGAGCAAAGCATGACCCAGCCATCTTTCAACAACGCCGTCATTGCGGTGGTCGGCGGTGCGGGCTTCGTGGGCAGCAACCTGGTGAAGCTGTTGCTGAAGGAGGACCCGAAGCAGGTTGTGGTGATTGACAACCTGCTGTCATCGGACGTGGCCAATGTGCCGGCTGATCCCCGCGTGGTCTTCTGCCCCCAGTCCATCACCAGCGATGGTGGCCTGGCCGCCCTCCCGGCGGATGTGGAGTATGTGTTCCACCTGTCTTGCTACCACGGCAACCAGTCGTCCATTGCCGACCCGTTTGCCGACCACGAGAACAACACCTTCACGTCGCTCAAGCTGTTTGACAAGCTCAAGGATTCGAAGACCTTGAAGAAGGTCGTGTATGCCGCCGCTGCCTGCGCCGTGGCTGAAAAGACCTACGACGCGCCGACGGCCACGACTGAAGACCAGGCTGTATCGCTGGTCCACGACAGCCCCTACTCCATCTCCAAGCTGATCGGCGAGCTGTACGGCAACTACTATCACCAGCGCTATGCGTTGCCCTTCGTCAAGGCACGCTTCTCCAATGTCTTCGGCCCCGGCGAGATTCTTGGCGCGGGCCGCTGGCGCGGGACGGTTCATACCGTCTGGCGCAACGTCACGCCCACTTTCATCTGGAAGTCCCTGCATGCCGAGGCGCTGCCCAACGGCGGCAATGCCAGCCGTGACTTCATTTTTGTAGAAGACATGGCCCGCGGCCTCATGGCCTGCGCGCTGCGGGGCGAGCCCGGCGGCATCTACAACCTGGCGACAGGCCGCGAGACCAGCATCCTGGACCTGGCTACCTGGATCAACGAGTTCACCGGCAACCCCACACCACCCGACCTCAAGCCTGCGCGGGACTGGGACAGGTCTGGCAAGCGCTTTGCCTCCACAGAGAAGTCCGAGCGCGAGCTTGGCTTCACGGCACAGGTCGATGTGAAGGAAGGCTTGCGCCGGACGGTGGAGTGGACCCGCGCCAACCGCGAACTGGTGGCGCGCACCATGGCAGCCCATGCCAAACAGATGCAGCAGGCAGGTTCGCCGCTGCGCCCTGAGTATCTGCCGAGGTCTTGATGAAAGTACTGACTATCGTTGGCGCGAGGCCGCAGTTCGTCAAGGCTGCAACTGTATCGCGCGCGTTCGCAGCCCACAGTGATTCGGTGCAAGAGGTCATCGTGCACACCGGCCAACACTTTGACGCCAACATGTCTGCAATTTTCTTTGAAGAAATGCAGATTCCCCGCCCGCAGCATCAGCTCGAACTGGGCGGGTTGGGCCACGGTGCGATGACGGGCCGTATGCTGGAGAAAATCGAAGCCATTGTGCAAGTTGAAAAGCCTGACTGGGTGCTCGTCTATGGTGACACCAACTCAACCATGGCAGGTGCCCTGGCTGCGGTGAAGCTGCATGTCCGCGTGGCGCACGTAGAGGCAGGCTTGCGCTCATTCAACCGGGCGATGCCAGAGGAAATCAATCGCGTCGTCACGGACCACGTTTCCAGCCTCTTGCTTGCGCCGACTGACCAGGCGATACGCAACCTGGCGGTCGAAGGTCTGGTTGGAAGCAAGGTCGTGCGTACCGGCGATGTCATGTACGACGCCGCCCTCTTCTACAGTTCGGGAGCTGATGGCGCCGGCGTACTGGCCCGCATGGGTGTCAAGCGGGGCGAATATGCACTCGCGACAATCCACCGTGCCGAGAATGTTGACGACTTGTCGCGTCTGGCCGCGATCACCGGTGCGCTGGGTGAGTGTGGCCGGGAGCTTCCGGTGCTGTTGCCGATTCATCCCCGAACGCGCAAGACGCTGCAAGCTCGTGGCATGGACGACTTGGGGCAGGGCGTCAAGCTTGTTGATCCGGTGGGCTATCTTGACATGGTCCAGCTGGAAAGGCATGCGCGAGTAATCCTCACGGATTCCGGCGGCGTACAGAAAGAAGCTTATTTCTTTGGCGTGCCCTGCGTAACGATCCGTGATGAAACAGAATGGGTCGAACTCGTGGAATGCGGCGCTAATCGCCTGGCCCCCCCGGGCGTGCCAGGAAGCATTGTGCAGGCTTTGCGCGCTGCGCTGGCGCAATCGGCAGTGCCGGCGCCGGGGTTGTATGGTGATGGGAACGCGGCGCATGCAATGGTGGACGCATTGCTATGCGCCACGTAGCAGCGGCATTCTCCCTGGACAAACCATGACGCGGACTGTCGTCATGGTCACGCACGACCGGCAGATCGACCGCAGGATACTGCTGGAAGCCGACAGTCTTGAAGCGGCAGGATGGAATGTGCGCATCGTTGCCATGCCACTGGATGTGCCTGCGTTGCATGAAGATCGGCGCGTCATACGAATCGGCGCCGGGACTGACCCGGCACCTCGGCGTGAAACTCTGGTGCTCGAGCTTTACCGGTCCATGCGGCGACTGATACCAATGAACAGCACGCTCATGCGTGCGCTCAAGGCATTTGCCTGGCGGCACGTTGTAGATCAGGAGTCGTTCTACCGGAATCTGTTCCAGACCGAATTGTCCCGGCATGTCGCCGACGTTTATTTGGCGCACGACCTTCCAATGTTGCCCGTAGCCGCTGCGGCGAGCCGGGCTCATGGGGCAAAGCTGGTTTTCGATAGTCACGAACTATTTGCCGAGCAGGAGTTCTCGGATCGCGAAAAGCGACGTTGGCGCGACATCGAATCCCGGTACATCGGCAGTTGCGATGCAGTTATGACGGTCAACCCTTCGATCGCACAGGAGTTGCAGCAGCGTTATGGATTGGCGAATGTGCATGTTGTATATAACGCCGAGCGCCGTGCGAAACCGGCCATCTCAACCCGGCTGTTCCACGAAAAGCTGAGCTTGCCTCCCGAAGCGCGGGTTCTGCTTTTCCAGGGTGGTTTGTCAGCGGGCCGAAACCTCGAAACTCTGGTCGAATCAATGGTTCTCGTGCGTGACTCGACGATTCATCTTGTGGTGCTGGGCGACGGTCAGATGCAAGCCCGGCTGGCCCGGCTGGCAAATGGTAATCCGCGCGTGCATTTCATTCCCGCAGTACCTCAGGCCGAGCTGATGGCATGGACTGGTTCTGCGAGTGCAGGGGTAATTCCCTATCAGGCCACTTGCCTCAACAACTATTACTGCACGCCGAACAAACTTTTCGAGTTCATCGCGGCCGGTCTGCCGATCCTCGCGTCCAACCTGCCCGAGATCCGACGCATTGTCGAAGAGAACGGCGTGGGTCGCGTCGCCGACATGGAAAGTGGCCCAGCCTTTGCCAGCGCCATTGATGAATTCTTCCGGAGTGACGAGCAACTTCAGGCTTGGCGTGACGCGGCCCGGGGTGCCAGTCAGGTCATCGCATGGGAGGTTGAAGGCCAAAAGATCGTGGATATCTTCGAGGCGTTGCATTGAAGATTCTCGTTGTCTACCCCTATTTCGTCGACACCGGGAAGGCCGGGCATTCCGTCATGTACGAAGCTGTCCAGGCGCTGGCCGCGAGCGGTCATGAGGTGACCGTGGTCAGCGGTGAGGGGGGCTACATGCAAGGCAGCGGTGCCCGCTTGCCCTGGTGGCGCCGTATCGTGCGACGGGAGCAGGTGGGTGGTGTCAAGGTGATCCGGACCCTCAGCTACGGGGGCCACCAAACGGGAATAGGGGGGCGCTTTCTGAGCTATCTTTTCCTGTCTGTGCTCAACCCGCTGGGTGTGATGCTGGCGCCAAAGATGGACGTTGCCCTCCTGTCGCCGCCGCCCCTGTATCCGGTGTTTTCCTCATGGATCGTTTGCCGGCTCAGGCGGGTTCCAGTCGTACTGGAAGTGCGCGACCTTTGGCCCGGCTCCATCGTGCAGATGGGGCTTTTGAGAAACCCCTATCTCATTCGCATCACCGCCTGGATGGAGCGACTCCTGTACAACCATGCCGTGCACATCCTTGCGCTGACTCATGGCATCGCAGCCGATATCGTCAGGCGGGGATGGCCGGCGTCCCGTGTCGAGGCACTTCCATGCGGGGTCGATGTGCGGGCACTTGCGCCAGATGACAGATTGCGGGAAGTCCAGCGCAACGTCTTGAAGTGGCAGGGGCGATTCGTGGTGCTGTACTTCGGTGCACTCGGGCAGGCCAATAACCTGTCCGTCATTCTTGCTGCAGCGCGGCGGCTTGCGCCAACGACTGACATATTGCTGGCCGTTGTGGGCGATGGAATACGGCGAAAGTGGTTGCAGGAACGTGCTCGCGAAGAAGGTCTGGATAACCTTGAGATCATCGACGCGGTGCCCAAAAGTGAGGCGGCAGCCTACCTCAATGCTGCCGATGCGTGCGTGGTGACGTTGCAGGATCTGCCGGTTTTTGAAGGTGCCATCCCCACCAAACTCGTTGAATACATGGCTTGCGGCAAACCTGTGCTTTGCGGCGTGCGAGGGGAGGCCCAGCGCATCGTCGAGGGTGCGGGCGCCGGGATTTGCTTCGCGCCCGACGACGAGGCTGGCCTATGCGAGGGGATTGACCTTCTCAAAGCGGATGTTTCGCTTGGCCGTTCCATGGGGGAGCGTGGGCGCGCTTTGGTTCTTGCCGAGTTTGATGATGTGCGCCGGCATAGCCGCCTCGAGGAGGCACTAGTTGCCGCAATTCGGCAGTGGAACCGCAATTGAGCCCGTCATGGTGTAGCGTTGATTCACCGGGCACAATACCGATGTAACCCCTCCAAATAATGGTATTTCTCTTTCTCTTTTGCTTCACCGTCGGCGCAATAGCGACGGCTGCGCTCATGATTGGCGCCAAGTCCCATGCCTTCCGGTATGACTCGGACAAGCCCCAGCGCTTTCATGTCGGCCATATCTCGCGGCTGGGAGGCCTGGGTGTCGCGTTTTCACTTGCATCCGGGTTGTTGCTGGCAAGCCTGTCCACTACTGCGGCGAGGGATCATGGCGTTGGGCTCAGGTTCATGGATGTCCTTCTTTGGTCCGCAGTAGTCTTGCCATCGGTACTGGCCGGCGCTTATGAAGACGTGACGCAAAGACTGGCCGTGCGGTACAGATTGGTATTGACTCTGTTGTCCGCCGTACTGGGTTGTTGGCTGCTTGGACTCTCTGTCACAAGCCTGGGTGTCGCGTGGATAGATGTGGTCTGGACAAGCACCCCGTTTTTGGGCATTGCGGTTGCATTGTTGGCGGTGGCTGGGCTACCGCATGCGTTTAACCTTATTGATGGCTACAACGGATTGGCGGCTGCGGTGGCCATCCTCGTCAGTATGGCCATGACTTACGTATCGCTGCAAGTGGGCGACCGTGAACTGGCCTCGGTATTGATGTGTCTGATCGGTGCAACGGCAGGATTCTTCGTCTGGAACTATCCTCGCGGCATGATCTTCGCTGGTGATTGCGGAGCGTACCTGTGGGGTACTGTCATTGGCGTCGCATCACTCATGCTGGTTCAACGGCACGCCCAGGTTTCACCCTGGTTCCCGATGCTGCTGCTTATCTATCCTGTGTGGGAAACGATTTTCTCGATCTACCGGAAGCTGGCGCGTGGCGGCTCGCCGGGAGTGGCAGACGCACTCCATTTTCATCAGCTGATTTACAGGCGCATCGTGCGCGGCGTGTTTCATGACGACGAGTCTCGCCGTATTCTGATGCGCAACAACCGCACGTCGCCATACCTCTGGGGCTTTACGTTGCTCACTGTTGCGCCAGCCGTCCTCTTCTGGCGCAACTCGGCCGTGCTCATGCTTTTTTGCGGCCTTTTCATCGTGACCTACGTCGCCGCCTACCTGATGATCGTGCGCTTCAAGGTTCCGAGCTGGCTGCGGCGCTGACCCGGCTTTCCTGCAGCGCCAGCCGCAGGAGCAGCAGCACGGCGACGATGAAGAAATTGGCACCGGAGCTGTGCGTCAACACGTTCTGCGTCAGTGCCGCAAGAGCGAACCCGCTGCACACCATCACTCCCGCTACCGCCCACGGCTTGCCTCGTGCGCCAACTCTTGTAAAGGCGGCGCAGAACACGACAAGCGTGCCCAGCAGCAGGGCGAGGAGCCCCGCCAGCCCCACGATGCCCCGCTTGGCCAGCGCATCAAGATACTCGTTATGGGCCACGCCCATTGAGCCTGAATACGCCGTGAGTTCCCCCCGTTGTACCTGCTCCCGCCGGATTTTCAGATAGCCTACGCTGCCGACGCCCATGACTGGCGCCGTGAGGAACAGGTTCCATGCGTTCTGGAAGTTTTCAATGCGAGCCCCGTTGCTGCTGGCGGCAATCTTGCCGGTTCTGAAGCTTTCGTAGTCTGCCACTTCCTGCACGGCCGCAACCGCCCGCAATGCAACGGACGTCTGCGTTTGCACGAGCACAGCTGCAGCCACAGCGCCGACAAGCAGGGTTGCCAGCATGGCACGCCCCGAAGGGCGGAGCCAGCCGGTGACTAGGATCGCCACCGGCAGGGCGCCCAGCGTCATCACCGCCGTCAGTGAACCAGTCATGAGGGTGGCAGATAGCGCCGCAACAGACGCGACTGCATATAGCTGCCACACCTTGGCGTTGTCCCGCCATGCCTGCAGCGCCAGCACCGCGTTCAGGCTGGCAACCTGTGCGGCGAGCACGCCGAACTGGATCGCATTCATGAAACTACCCACGCGCGCCGCGCCGTTGACCAGGCGGTCCCACGCTGCGTAGCCACAGGCCGTCGCAGCGGCAAAAACAATCAGCGCCTTGACGAGGGTCGGGTCAAGGCGTGCGCGTGCCAGCCAAAGGATCAAAAACAGGCCCAGCCCATACCGGATCGCCTTGTCCAGTTCCCTGGGTAACCCGCCGTGATAGAGCGTTGTCAGGACAAAAGACATCAGGTAGACAGCAAAGCATGCTGCCACGCCGCGCAAGGCCTTGTCTGCAAACGGTTTGCCGTCCAATGGCGCCGGCTGGCGCCTGGCGGCCACAAAGGCCACCACCATTGCGGCAAGCAGCCATGCTGCCGGCAGGCCCTGGGGCAGGAAAATCGCCGGCATCAGGCCGCCAAGGGCGATGGTGACCGCTGCAGTCAGGCCGGTGAAGCGCAGGGGGGGCATGCTTAGAAACGTCGTGGGTATTGCAGGCTATTGTCGTCCAGTCACCCATAGGCTCTCCCGCCCTTGCGGGCGCCCTGGCAGGCCTTCACCGCAATGCGGCACAATTCCGGCATTCCCCGCCGCCCCCGGAGCCCCCCCCCCCGACCCCCCCCCCCAACCTCCCCCCCCCCGACCAAGCCC
>CAZFKW010000075.1:0-6393 GCA_964519795.1 uncultured Ramlibacter sp.
CGGGCAGCGCCGGCGCCGCCTCAGGGCTGGAGGCCGCCGGCGGTGGCACGGCCCGCCACCAGCCACTGCGAAATGCCGCCATCACGAGCAGTACAAACAGAAGCAGATTGGACAGCACGGCTTCGACGATACTCAGCAAGCCGCGCGCCACCGGGTGTGCGTCACCTGTGGACTGCAGTTTGTCCACGGTCGAGGCACTGGCTACCTGCCAGTGCTCTTTCAGCCATATCCCATGCGGCAGCACGACCAGCAATGCCACCATCGGCAGCAGCCAGGCTCCCCGGGCGCGCAGCAGGGCCCTGCCTTCCGGCAGCGACAGCAGCGCGCCGCCCAGCGCCACGGCAAACAGTGCAAAACTGTATTTGGACAGCATGCCCAGCCCCAGCAAGAGGCCCAGGAGTACAAAACCCGCCGTGCGGGGCTCGCGCAACTGTTGAAGCAGCGCCCACCAGGTGGCCGCGACCAGACAGGTCATCAGCACCGAATGCGTCAGGTCGCGCAGCGACTCCCAGCCCAGATTGGGCAGCAGCAGCAAGCTCGCCGCCGCCCACAGCGCCGCGCGCTCGGGCATCAGCGACCGGGCAGTGCGCCAGACCAGCACCAGTGTCAGCCCCAGCAGCATGAACTTCAGGCTCGACAGGCCCAGCACCCCCGGTCCCAGCAGGGCGAACCAGCCGGCCTGCAGCCAGGTGTAGAGCGGGGGCTGGCTGCCGTAGCCCCACGCCAGCTTCTGGCTCCAGAGCGCCTGCTCGGCCTCGTCCAGCTCCAGCGCCGGCGACACCGCCACCCGCGCAACCACGTGCGCGACCATCCAGAGCAGGCACCACATAAGCGGGTGGGTCCACGGCAACAAGCGGGGCAACGGGGTGGGCGACACGGACATCAACAAAAGGCCTCAGCAGCCCGATGAAAAAGAGCGCGCAGCAGCGCTGGCAAGCCCCTGCCTTGTCACAATACAAGGGCCTTCGCCCCTCCGAGAAAACCCATGCACGATTCCAGCACCCTTTCGCCCGAAGTCTCCATTGTGGTGCCCATTTACAACGAAATTGAAAATCTCCCCGATCTGGTTGACCGTATTGACGCTGCCATGGCCAGCCAGCCGCTGGGTTTCGAGCTGATTGCGGTCGATGACGGCTCCAGCGATGGCAGCGCCGCGCGCCTTCGCGAACTGGCCCACAGCCGTCCCTGGCTGCGCGCGGTATGCCTGGTGCGCAACTATGGCCAGTCAGCCGCCCTGCAGGCCGGGTTTGACCGGGTGCGCGGCCGTTACGTCGTTACGCTGGACGCCGACCTGCAAAACGAGCCCCAGGACATTCTCGTGCTGTTGCAGCGCCTGGAGACCGACCCCTCGGTGGATATGGTGTCGGGCTGGCGCCACAAACGACAGGACAAGGCCCTGTCGCGGCGCCTGCCCTCGATGCTGGCCAACAGGCTGATCTCGCACAGCACCGGCGTGCACCTTCACGACTACGGCTGCGCGCTCAAGGCCTACCGCCGGCCCATCATTGACCGCATCCGGCTGTATGGCGAGTTGCACCGCTTCATTCCCTCGCTGGCCAAAGAGGCCGGCGCGCGCATCACCGAAGTACCGGTGCGCCACCATGCCCGCACCCGGGGCGTGTCCAAGTACGGTATCGACCGCACTTTCCGGGTGATCCTCGATCTGATGCTGGTTGTGTTCTTCATGCGCTATAGCCAGCGACCCCTGCACGCTTTCGGCGGGTTGGGCCTGTGGCTGGCCACGCCTGGCCTGATGATGCTGGCCTGGCTCGCCGGGTTGAAGCTGCTTGGGCACGACGTGGGCGGGCGGCCGCTGCTGATCACCGGCGTGCTGCTGCTGCTGATGGGCCTGCAGCTCATCGTGGCCGGCCTGGTTGGCGAAATGCTGATCCGGATCTACCACGAAGGCCGGGGCAAGCCGCAATTCCATGCCCATGAGCATGGTGCGCTGGCCGAGAACGCGAACACGGCGCCTACACCCGGGCCCACTGCAGCTGCGTCATGAGTCGCACCCGCACAGCCCTGTTGCGGGGGCTGCTGGGCCTGGCCCTGCTGATGGGTGTCGTGGCGCTGGCTGACCTGTCGCTGCTGTGGCAACGGTTGCGCCAGTCCGAGCCCCTGTGGTTGCTGGCGGGGCTGGTGCTGGCGTTGGCCTCCAACCTGGTCTCTGCCCTGCGCTGGCGCGCGCTGGTCCAGTGGCTTGGAGCCGACATGACCCGCACAGCAGCGCTGCGCTGGTATTTCCAGGGCATGGCCCTGAACGCGCTGCTGCCCGGCGCCGTTCTGGGAGGCGACGTGTACCGTGCGCTGGCCTTGCGTCAAAGTGGCCAAAGCGCGCCGGCAGCCAGTGCCTCTGTGCTGCTGGACCGGCTTAGCGGGATGTGGATGCTATGTGTGCTCGGGGCGCTTGGGGCAATGGTTTCGGCATCGGTGCTTGGGCCGTGGATACGAATGTCCCCGGAGAGCCTGGCAAGCCTGGCGGGCCTGGCCGCAGGCGCCGGGCTGGTTTTGCCATGGATCGGCCTGCAGTACTTGCGCCGCCGGCCTCCGCCCGCGCACCGCTGGCTGTCGGCCCTGCATGCACTGACCACCCGGCCCGACACTGGGGCGCGATTGATGCACCAGGCGCAGGCATCCCTGGCCGTGCAGGTGCTGTCAGCCGCTGCGTTGGCCGCTGGCGCCCTGGCCCTCGGCGTCCAGGCGCCCTGGTCGGCCTGGGCATTTGCCATGACCCCCATCTTTTTGATGGCCGCGCTGCCGGTGAGCGTTGGCGGATGGGGCACCCGTGAAGCCGCGGCCATGCTGGCGCTGGCGCCTTTTGGCGTTGATGCCGCCAGTGCGGTGGGCACAGCGCTGGTCTATGGCCTGTATGGCCTGGCGCAGGGTGGCCTGGGCGCGTTGGCCTTTGGCCTGGCCGCGCCGCACGCAAGGAATACCTAGCGCGGGCATCTCACCAGTTGTTCAAATCCCGGTGGGTTATATCTTTCCCATGAGCAGCAGGATCACCAGGATAAGAACGACCAGGCCGAGACCACCGCTCGGGCCGTAACCCCATGAACGGCTGTGGCCCCAGGTCGGCAGGGCGCCAACGAGGATCAGGATGAGGACGATGAGGAGGATGAGGGAGATTGACATGGCGTGACCTTTGTGAAGTTCATGTTATAGAAGTAACCACCTGCATGGTCTTCGAAAGTTCACTTCACGTAAGCAGGCGCATGGGCCGTCCGCCGGTCAGGCAAGTCCTACGTGCGACCCGCCACCATGCCCTCATAGCTTCGCCAGCCGGTCCAGCGCCGTGTTCAGGGTTTCGTCCTTCTTTGCAAAGCAGAACCTCACCACGCGCTGGTCAAACCCGTCGCCATAAAACGCCGACAGCGGGATCGCTGCAACGCCAATCTCGCTGGTGAGCCACTGGCAAAACTCGCTCTCGCCGAGGTCACTTACGTCCGAGATGTCCACGCACTGGAAATAGGTGCCCTGGCTGGGAAGCAGCTTGAACCTGGTCCGCTTGAGGCCTTCCAGGAACAGGTCGCGCTTGCGCTGGTAGAAGGCCGGCAGTTCCAGATAGGGCCTGGGGTCGGCCATATAGCTGGCCAGTCCGTACTGCACGGGCGTGTTCACCGTGAACACATTGAACTGGTGCACCTTGCGGAACTCGGCCGTGAGCGTTGCCGGCGCGGCTACGTAGCCCACCTTCCAGCCGGTCACATGATAGGTCTTGCCGAAGCTGGAGACGATGAAAGCGCGGGCCGCCAGCGCAGGGAAGCGCGCAGCGCTCTGGTGTCCGGCTTCGTCAAACACCATGTGCTCGTACACCTCATCGCTGATGAGCAGCACGTCTGTGGGCGCAAGGATGTCCTGGAGCTTGAGCATGTCCTCACGCGACCAGATGGTGCCGCTGGGGTTGTGCGGTGTATTGACGATGATGGCGCGGGTCTTGCCGGTGATGGCGGCGCTGATTTTGCCGAAGTCCGGGTGGAAGGTGCCAGGCGTGAGGGGCACGCGCACGACGGTCCCGCCGGCCAGTTCAATGTTGGGCACATAGCTGTCATAGCAGGGTTCGAGCACGATCACTTCGTCGCCTGGCCGCACAACGGCCAGTATGCAGGTGATGATGGCCTGCGTCGCGCCGGCCGTGATGGTGATCTCGCTGCCCGCGTCATAGCTGTGCCCGTACAGCGCCTTGACCTTGGCAGCAATGGCCTCGCGAAGGACAGGCACGCCTGTCATGGGCGGGTACTGGTTGAGGCCCTTCGTCATGGCGTCCGTGACGGCCTGCACCAGCTTCGGGTCGCAGTCGAAATCAGGAAAACCCTGTCCCAGGTTGACCGCGCCTTTCTCGGCGGCCAGCTGCGACATCACGGTGAAGATGGTCGTCCCGATGGTGGGGAACTTGGTTTGAAGTACGGGGGTTTGTTCAGTCATCATCGTTTTCTGGTCAGTTCAGGACGAATGGCACTTGCTTGGGCGCCTGTCTGTCTTTCCGTCCGGCCTGAGCCTGTCGAAGGCTTGCCGCAGTGCATCGCATGAAGGCTTCGACAGGCTCAGCCCGAACGGGGTTTGTCGGGAGAAGCTGCACCCAGGCAAGTGCCATTCACAACTCATAATCGTTCACATGGCCGTTCAAGGCCTTGGCAATAAGGTTGCGGTCGAGCCTGTCGCTCAGCAGTTCCGCAAACTTGAACACGAAGTTTCGCAGGTAGGCGCTCTTCTTGAATGCCACCCTGGCAATATTCTGGCCGAACAGGTTGCCTGCGGGCCGGACGACGAGGTCGTTGTTGCTGCCGTCATCACGCACGGCCATCTCGGCGACGATGCCCACCCCCAGGCCAAGCCGCACGTACGTCTTGATCACGTCGGAGTCAATGGCTTCCAGTGCAATCCGCGGCTGCAGCTTGCGCGCGGCGAAGGCGGCATCAATCCGGGTGCGGCCCGTGAATGACGGGTGGTAGGTGATGATGGGCTCTTTGGCAATGTCTTCGAGCGAGATGCGTTCCTTTCTCGCCAGCGGATGGTCGGCCGGCAGCACCAGCACATGCTGCCATTCGTAGCAGGGCAGGGTGACGAGTTCGGCATAGTCCTGCAATGACTCCGTGGCAATCCCGATCTCGGCTACCTCGTCGATCACCATGCGGGCCACCTGGTCGGGTGCTCCCTGGTGGAGGCTGACGTTGACCTTGGGATAGGCCTCGCGCAGCTTCGCCACCGGCACCGGCAGGACATACCGGGCCTGGGTGTGTGTGGTGGCGATGGACAGCGTGCCGCTGTCTTCAGCACTGAACTGCTCGCCGATGCGCTTGAGGTTGCCAACCTCCCTCATGATCAGTTCAATACTCTTGAGCACATGCTGTCCGGGCTCGGTGATGCGCTTGAGGCGCTTGCCGTGGCGCGCGAAAATCTCCACCCCCAGCTCTTCCTCCAGCTCGATGATGGCCTTGGAGACCCCGGGCTGCGAGGTATGCAGGGCCTTGGCGGCTTCAGTCAGGTTCAGGTTGCGGCGTGCCGCTTCCTGGACAAATCGAAATTGATGCAGGTTCATATCGAAATAATACTAACAATTCACTTCAATATGCAAACGGGGTCTATAAAGATCGGGACAGGGCAATGCTGGCCATCAGTTCAATCATTCGCGGGTCTTCACCGATCGCCCGCTTCAGCTCGAATACCGTGCCCGGATGGCTGGCGCGAAGCGATTCGACCAGTGTCGGCAGGTCTTCACGCACATGTTTGCCGATGCCAAGGAACATCGGGACGATGCTGACCGTGCGCGCGCCATCGTCCACCAGGCGCGCCACGGCGGCCGGCAGCGCCGGCTCTGCCAGTTCGAGGAAGGCGCACGAGACCAGGGCCATCGGATCATTGAGCCTCATGCGCTCGGCAACCGCCTCCATGGGCTTGCGCCACCCGGGGTCACGCGAGCCATGGGCAAAGAGGATGATGCCGGCAGTCATGTCACGCTACCTTCGCAGCACCAGCCAGCCAAAGGCGCCAAGCGAGAACACGGAGTAGATCAGGCCGGGCGCCGCCGCCGTAAGCCATGGCCACCAGTTGTTCAGGTTGCCGATGTAGCCAAATACGTTGTTGAGCAGGAAGAAGCTGATGCCGATCAGCACGCCCCCGAAGACATATCCCGTGATGCCGCCAGAGCGGAAGTGCAGATAGGCGAAGGGCAGGGCCAGCACCACCATCACCAGGCAGCTGAGGGGGTAGAACACCTTGCGCCAGAACTCGATCTCGTAGCGCTGCGCGGCTTGCCCGTTGGCGTCCAGGTGCTGTATGTACTGGAACAGGTCGATGGTGCCCATGCGGTCCGGCTTGAGCAGGGCCACGGACACCATCTCCGCAGTGATCTCGGTGGGCCACCGGTAGGACGGCAGGTGCAGGCGGTCCACC
>CAZFKW010000075.1:6403-9688 GCA_964519795.1 uncultured Ramlibacter sp.
TGCCGGCGAACTCTGTACGCTCGGCGTCCTTCAGCATCCATGCGCTGTCCTCACCAAAGCGGGCCTCAGGTGCCTGCGTGAGCGAGACGAGGAAGCCGTCGTTGTCAAACTCGAAGATCCGCACACCGGCCATCTCGCCGTCTGCGGTGAGCGCGCTCACATTGGCCGCGTACGAGTGGAAGGGCTGCTTTTCCTTGAGCCAGGCGCCAGTCTGGCCGACGGAAATCTGCCCCTCGAAACGGGCCTTGAGCAGTTGGGCATTGCGGTCGGCTACCGGAGCGATGTAATCGCCCACGGCAAAGGTCACCACCACAAACAGCATGCCAAGCGCCATCAGGGTGCGCAGGGCACGCCACGGCCCCAGGCCGCTGGTACGCAGAATGGTGTACTCGGAGCTTTGGGCGAACCGTGCCAGCACGAAAATGGCTCCGATCAGCACGGCGATGGGCATGAGCTCGTAGAGATGGCTTGGCACGAGCAGCGCGACATACATCAGGGCATGGCTGACAAGGTACACACCCGCCGGGCCGTCCTTGCCGATGTCCTGGAGTTCATCGACAAAGTCAAAGAAGAAGAAAAGCGCCAGGAAGCCAAGCGCCACAAAGGCAATGGCTGCGAGCATCTCGCCGTAGATCAGGCGCCGTATCGTCCTCATGCGCCTGCAGCCTCCACGCCGTTGGTCCGCCTGCTGCGGAGCCGGCTCCGGGAGCCGGCCCAGCTCCAGTTGTTGTGCCGTTTGCCCAGCCACAGCAGGCCGAGCACCAGCACGCCGCCATGCAGGCCCAGCAGGAACGTGGGGGCGGGAGTGCGCCCGGTGGCAACCCAGCTCTGACCCATGTTGAGCAGGTTGAAATAGACCACGAACGCGAACAGTGCGAACACCAGGTTGCCGCTGCGTCCAGCGCGCGGGTTGAAGCCGGCCACCGCAACGGCGATGACCACGAAGTTCAGCGCCGCCAGCGCAAGCCCGATGCGCCAGACAAGTTCACCCTGGTTGGGCAGCGTGGGCTGCATCAGCAGGTCAACGGTCGGCCGGGCTCTGGCCGGGGCGTCCTGCGCAGCGTCAAGGGCGTTGGAGCCGATGCGCGTGCCGTATTCCTCGAACTTGCTGACTTTCAGGTCCGGCTTGCCCACAATGCTTTCCAGGCGCTGGCCGCTGGAGAGGAGAAGGAACTGGTCGCCGCCGATGTCCTCCACACGGCCACTGCGGGCGGATGTCACGGCTTCCTTGCTGTCTTCGACGGCAGAGATGAAGACATTCTTGCCGGACTTGCCGTCCGGCGAGTCCTTGTCCAGGAAAAACACCCGGGTGCCGCTGGCAGATTCCTGGAACTGCCCGGGGGCAATGCGCTCCAGGTCGCCGCGCCGTTCGTAGCGGTCGCGCAGCTCGCGCGTTTGCTGGTTGGCCCATGGCCAGACAAACAGCGCCAGTGCCGCGATCACCAGCAGGATCGGCCAGGCAAACCGGAACAGCGGCCCGAGGAACCCCGACAGGCCGCGCCCACTTGCGAACCAGATCACCATCTCGCTGTCCTGGTACATGCGCGAGAGCGTGCCGACGATGGCAATGAACAGGCTGAGTGTCAGGATGGTCGGCAACTGGCCGAGCACCGTATAGGCCATGACCAGCATCACATCTGACGGGTTGACACTCCCGCGTGTAGCCTGGCCCAGCGTCCGGATCAACATCATCGTCATCACGATGGTGATCAGCACAACCAGCGTGGCGCCGAACGACCTGGCCAGCTCCTTGCGGATGGAGGAATGGAATAACATCGGTTTGAAGGAAAACACGAATTATGGACTTTGATCTCAAGACCCTTTCCCTGGCAGGTGCCGCAACCGCCAGGGCCGATGCCCTCGTCGTGCTCATTCCCCAGGCTTTCAAGCCAGGCAAGGGCGTGCTGGACACGCTGTTGGCTGAGGCGGTGAAGAGTGGCGACTTCGAAGCCAAGGCCGGACGGCTGCTCGCGCTGTGGCGCGCACCGGGCGTTGCCGCGCCGCGCGTCGTGCTCGCCGGGGCAGGAGACGGCTCTGCGCGGCAGGTGCGGCAGGCCGTGGGTGCCGCCATCGGCGCGCTCAAGGCGGGTCCGACGAAGCGGGTGACGGTCTGTTTCGCGGCGGATGCCTCTGCCGACACCGTGCGGGCTGCAGTCCAGGCCACAGCCGATGCAAGTTATGTGTACACCACGACAAAATCCAAAGGCGAGGGCCGCAAGCTGACGCATGTGACGCTGGCGGCAGCATCAACAGCCGGGCTCCAGGATGCTTTCGCATCCGCCTGTGCCACTGTGCTGGGCGCGGAGTTTGCCAAGGAGTGGGCCAACCGTCCCGGAAACCACTGCACCCCGACCATGCTGGGAGAGGCTGCCAGGTCGCTGGCCAAATTGTCAAAGTCCGTCCAGTGCGAAGTGCTGGGTCCCCGGGAAGTCGCAAAACTGGGCATGGGCTCGTTCATGTCGGTGGCCAAAGGTTCAGAGGAGCCGCTCAGATTCATCGTGCTGCGCTACGACGGGGCCGGCAAGGGCAAGGATGCGCCGGCGCCTTCGGTCCTTGTAGGCAAGGGCATTACCTTTGATACCGGCGGCATCTCCATCAAGCCGGCCGCCGAGATGGACGAAATGAAGTTCGACATGTGCGGCGCGGCCAGCGTGCTGGGCGTGTTCCGGGCGCTGGCCGAGCTCAAGCCCGCCATCAATGTCGTAGGCCTGATTCCCTCCTGCGAGAACATGCCCGACGGCCGCTCCGTCAAGCCGGGTGACGTGGTTACCAGCATGAGCGGCCAGACCATTGAAAACCTGAACACGGACGCAGAAGGCCGGCTGATCCTGTGCGATGCGCTGACCTATGCGGAGCGCTTCAATCCGGCTGCGGTGGTGGACATTGCCACCCTGACCGGCGCCTGCATGATTGCCCTGGGCGGTGTGCGCCACGGTCTGTTCGCCACCGACGACGCGCTGGCTGCCGGCCTGCAGGAAGCCGGCGAGGCGGCGCTGGACCCGTGCTGGCGCATGCCGCTGGACGAAGAGTATGGCGAGGGCCTGAAGTCGAACTTTGCAGACATGGCCAATGTGGCAGGCAGGGCCGGCGGCGCCATCACCGCCGCCAAATTCCTGCAGCGTTTTGCAGGCAAGTTCCCGTGGGCCCACCTGGACATCGCCGGCACCGCCTGGAAGGGCGGCCCGGCCAAGGGCGCAACCGGCCGACCGGTGGGCTTGCTGCTGACCTGGCTGCTGGCGCAGAAGGCCGGCCCGGCGCCCCGCACTGCCCCCGCGAGGAAGCGCA
>CAZFKW010000075.1:9698-12519 GCA_964519795.1 uncultured Ramlibacter sp.
AAGTCGCCTTCCATTTCAATGCGCCAGACAAGGTCGCCTATACCTGCCGCCTGCTGCGCAAGGCCGTGGGCAGTGGCGCGAAGCTGGTCGTGACCGGGGAGGGCGAGCTTCTGAAGCGGCTTGACGTCGCATTGTGGACATTCGCGCCGCTGGAGTTCGTCCCGCATTGCATGGAGGGCAGCGATGCCGCTGTTCTTGCCGCCTCACCCGTTGTGCTCTGCGGCTCGGTCCGGGGTGTTGCGCACCAGGAGGTGCTGGTCAACCTTGGCGTTGCAGTGCCGGAGGGCTTCGAGCGCTTCGAACGGTTGATTGAGGTTGTGGCTCAACACGACGAGGCCGACCGACTGGACGCGCGCGCGCGCTGGAAGCACTATGCGGACCGGGGATACGCCATCACACGGCATGACCTGGCCCAAAAGGGGGCGCACTGATGCCGGCAACACCCCGTACCCCGCCCCGTTTTGTGCCCACGCTCACCGAAGTCGTGCAGGCGCGCCAGGCGCCGCAGCCAGGCCTGGCGCCCCAAGCTGACTCCATCGACGCATCGGGCAACCTGGAGGAGCAGATCATCCACCGCGTGATGCAGCGCGTTGACCTTTCGCTCGAGCGGCGGCTGCGCGAGGCTGTTGCCACCCTGGTGCTGGAGCAGACACGGTCGCTGGGCCCCTTGCTGCGGGAGGAAATCGAGTCTGTGGTGCGGCAATCCGTTTCTGAAGCGGTGGCCGAAGAACTGGCACAACGCAGCAACGCCCGTTATGAGCCTTGACCGGAAACTGCATGAGCTTCGCCATCAGCAAATCTACGTGCAGGGTAAACCCCCTTAATCCCTCTCACCTAGCGTGTTCCCTATGGCTCAGGCCCGGAAATTGCGATATGTTCGCGGCCGTTGAGTCATAAATTCTCATCTCAACTATTCTCAAATCTCTGGAGGTTTTTTATGCAAATGAAATTGAAGTTGACCGTTGCCGCAGCTATTGCAGCTGTTGCCGGCATCGCATCCGCACAGGACGTCGTCAAGATCGGCCACGTCGCCCCCACGTCCGGCGCCCAGGCCCACTACGGCAAGGACAATGAAAATGGCGTGCGCATGGCCATTGAAGATCTCAACAAGGCCGGCGTCGTCATCGGCGGCAAGAAAGTCAAGCTCGAAATCCAGGCAGAAGACGATGCCGCTGACCCCAAGCAGGGCACGGCCGCTGCACAGAAGCTGTGCGACGCCAAGGTTGCGGGCGTGGTCGGGCACCTGAACTCGGGCACGACCATCCCGGCGTCCAAGGTCTATAACGACTGCGGCATCCCCCACGTCACAGGCGCTGCGACCAACCCCAACCTGACCAAGCCAGGCTACAAGACCACCTACCGCATCATCGCCAACGACAACGCACTGGGTGCCGGGCTGGCGTTCTATGCGGCTGACAAGCTCAAGGTCAAGTCCGTTGCGATCATTGACGACCGCTCGGCATACGGCCAGGGCGTTGCCGAAGTGTTCAAGAAGACCGCGCTGACCAAGGGCATCAAGGTTGTGGACGAGCAGTTCACAACCGACAAGGCCACCGACTTCATGGCCATCCTGACCGCCATCAAGGCCAAGAACCCCGACGCCATCTTCTTCGGCGGCATGGACCCGCAAGCAGGCCCGATGCTTCGCCAGATGGAGCAACTGGGCCTGGGCAAAGTCAAGTACTTCGGCGGTGACGGCATCTGCACGTCCGAGATTGCCAAGCTGGCAGCCGGCGCCAAGACGCTCGAGAACGTCGTCTGCGCTGAAGGCGGCGCCTCGCTGGCCAAGATGCCCGGCGGCACGGCCTGGAAGAAGCGCTACGACGAGAAGTACCCGAACCAGTTCCAGGTCTACAGCCCGTACACCTATGACGCCACGTTCGTGCTCGTCGAAGCCATGAAGAAGGCCAAGTCCTGGGATCCGAAGGTCTATACCCCTGAGCTGATCAAGACGAACTTCAAGGGCGTCACCACGACGATCCAGTTCGAGCCCAATGGCGAACTGAAGAACCCTGCCATCACCCTGTACCAGTACAAGGACGGCAAGAAGGTCGCCCTGAACTGATCTTGCGGCTCCGCCCATGAAAAAAGCCGCCGCGAGGTGGCTTTTTTCATGGGGCCGCGCCGGTCTTCCGGCCGGCGCAGGGGTGGTGACCCCTTCACTGGGTCTTGTTGAACGCCTTGGCCTCGGCCTTCACGTCGGCGCGAGCTGCAGGCGTTTCCGTTGCAGGCAAGGTCGTGTTGCTGCTGGTGCTGGCTTCAGCGGCTGCGCGCTGCTTTTTGGTCATGCCCTTGGTCTGGGCCGTGGGCTTGCCTTTTTCGGCGCCTTCGCCAGTTTTGACGGGTGCAGCAGCAGCGGTGGCCTTGACGTCAGCACGGGTGTTGGCTTCGCCTGCTGGAACCGGCTTGCCGGCCAGGTCAGCGGCTTCGCCGGATTTGTTGACTGGAAAAGCCCTGTTGCCGGCCTTGGCGTCGGCCTTCACGTCTGCGTCACCCATGGCAAGCGGCGTCTGGGCGCTGGCATAGCCGCCAAGAGCCAGCAGGCCGGCCAGAAGGATGGAGGTGTGAAGTTTCGTGTTGCTCATGGTCGTTCCTTTAATGAGAGACCTCCGTGACTGGAGGCGCTCAGTGAATGTACGTTTGGGGAACACGGCAGGTTGTCGTCAGCAGGCGGGGGTGGGCGTAGGACAAGGACTGCCCTGCAGCCTGAGGGGGTGCATGGCCTTGGCATGTAACAACTGGTCAGCACTGTGCCAGGTTTTGCGCGTCGTGCTCGTTTGTCAGTTCGCGGCGTTCGGACAGTTCAGTTCCCCCTCAACCC
>CAZFKW010000076.1:0-3217 GCA_964519795.1 uncultured Ramlibacter sp.
CGGGCTGCTCGACACCTACGGCCGCATGTTGTGGCCGCAGCTGCTGGGCGACGTCGCGGGCAATATCCTGGCCAATGCCGCAGTCTATGTGCTGATGGCGCTGGTGATTGCATGGCGGCCCACCGGGCTGTTCGGGCGCCATGTCGGCTAACCGCTTGCGCATTCACCACATCGTGCTGCTGGTGCTGCTGGCCTGCGCGCTCGTGGTACCGCTGCTCGGGCAGCCCTACTACACCAAGCTGGTGGCGCGAATGGCCATCTTCGCACTGGCCGCGCTCAGCCTGGACTTGCTGGTTGGCTACGGCGGGCTGGTGAGCCTGGGCCACGCGGCCTTCTTCGGCATCGGCTGCTACGTTGCGGGCACGCTGCCGATGGCCGGCATACAGAGCGTGCTGCTGGTGCTGCCGCTGGCGGCGCTGGCGGCGGCGGCCGTGGGCCTGGTGACTGGCGCGGTGTCGTTGCGAGCGTCCGGCTTGTATTTCATCTTCATCACACTGGCCTTTGCACAGATGGTCTACTACATCGGCGCCGGCCTTCGGCCGCTGGGCGGGCTGGACGGCTTTCGCCTGACCGGGCCGACTCAGCTGGCGGGCGGCCTGGCGCTCAACCAGCCGATGGTAATCGCCTGGTTCTCCATTGCGATGCTGCTTCTGGCGCTGTGGGTGGCTGACCGCATCGTGCGCTCGCCCTTCGGGCAGGTGGTGCGTGCGGCGCGCGACAACCGCGGCAAGCTCGCAGCGGTGGGCCTTTCGTCATTCGCTCCTCAGCTCACGCTGTATGTGATTTCTGCCGCCATGGCCGGCGTTGCAGGCGCCTGCTATGCCAATCTGACCGAGTTCATCGCACCGGCTTCGGCATCGGTTTTCGTGTCCGCTGAATTCCTGTTCATGGTGATTCTGGGCGGCGCCGGCACACTGCTCGGGCCGATCATCGGCGCCATCGCTTTCGTGGCGCTGGAGCAGGTGCTGTCAGTCTGGAGCGCGCACTGGATGTTCTGGCTCGGCGTAGTGCTGGTGCTTCGCGTCCTGTTCCTGCGGCGCGGGCTGTACGGGGTGATAAAGCGATGACTGGCCCGGCATTGCTTGAAGTCCGCGGTCTGCGCAAGGCCTTTGGCGCGCTGGTTGTGACCGACGGCGTGAGCCTGCAGGTGCATCCGGGCGAAGTGCACGCCGTGATCGGCCCCAACGGCGCAGGGAAGTCCTGCCTGATCGGCCAGATAACCGGCGAGCTGGCGCATGACGCCGGCAGCATCATCTTCAAGGGCCAGGCCATGGACGGGCTGGCTGTACACCGCCGCGCCCAGGCCGGCCTGGCGCGCGCCTATCAGGTACCGCAGTTGTTCAGCTCGTTCGACGTGCAGGGCAATGCGGCCATTCCCGCCATCGCGCGCAGCCGCATGGCCTGGCGCTGGTGGCGGCCCGCACTGGAAGAGCCCGCCCTGCAGCAGCGCGCCACGGACGCGCTGGCGATGCTGCAGCTGGGCGGCATGGCCGCGCAGCCTTCCCAGGTGCTGGGCCATGGGCAAAAGCGCGAACTGGAACTGGCCATGGGTTTTGCCACCGAGCCCGCGCTGCTGCTGCTTGACGAGCCGCTGGCCGGCATGGGGCCGGGCGACGCCGAACGAATCGTCGGCCTTCTCAAGACCCTGAAAGGCCGCTACGGCGTACTGCTGGTGGAGCACGACATGAACGCGGTGTTCCAGCTGGCCGACCGCATCTCGGTACTGGTGGCCGGCCGCATCATCGCCACCGGCACACCCGAGGCGATCCGCAACGATCCGGCCGTGCGCGCCGCCTACCTGGGAGAAGCCTGATGGCCGACGCGCTCTCGCTCTCCGGGATCGAAAGCGGTTACGGCAGTGCGAAGGTGCTGTTCGGCGTCGACCTGCGCGTGGGCCAGGGCCAGGCCTGCGCGCTCATGGGCCGCAACGGCATGGGCAAGAGCACGCTGATTCGCACGGTGCTCGGCTTCACGCAGCTGGATGCCGGTCGCATCGAAGTAGCGGGCCGCGACGTTACGGGCTGGCCCAGCCATCGCGTGGCGCGCGCCGGCGTAGGCTGGGTGCCGGAAGGCCGCCAGATATTCGCCACGCTGTCGGTTGAAGAGAACCTCCTGGTCGCTGCGCGCACCACCGCCGGCAACGGCCTGTGGAACCTTGCGCGCATCTACGGCCTTTTTCCCAGGCTGCAGGAGCGCCGCCGCAACTTCGGCAACCAGCTGTCCGGGGGCGAGCAGCAGATGCTGGCCATCGGCCGCGCGCTGCTGACGCAGCCGGCCATCCTGATCCTGGACGAAGCCACCGAAGGCCTGGCGCCCCTGGTGCGCGAGGATATCTGGCGTACGCTGGAGGCCGTGAAGAGCCAGGGCCAATCGGTGCTGGTGGTTGACCGCGACCTGCCGGCGCTTGCACGCGTGTGCGACAGCTTCGCCGTTATGGAAAAAGGCCGCATCGTGCAAAGCGGAACCGCTGGCGAACTCACGGCGCGGCGCGATGAGATCGAAGCGCTGCTCGGCGTTTAGCCCGCTTTGGCGCTACCAGAAAAAGGACTGACACATGCTGGATATATTGGGATTGCCCGGCCGCAACGAACCGGCCATCGAGGCCGCCTGCCGCGACCTCCTCCATGGATACGCGCTCTGTGCTGACAACTTCGAAGACGAAGCGCTGGTGCAGATGTTCGCCCGCGAGGCCCGCTTGCTGCTTCCGAACACCACGCCCTTTGCGGGACGCGCACAGATCGGCGCCTTCCTCGCCTCGCGCGACCGTGCGGTGCCTACGCGTCACGTCATCACCAACGTCCTGATCGAGGTGCGCGATGCAGTGCATGCTGCGGGAATCAGCTACTTCACGGTCTATCGCCAGGTCGCCAACATGCCGGCAGCGCAAACTCTCCTGCCATTTGCAGTCGGCGAATACCAAGACGAATTCGTGCTCGAGGAAAACCGCTGGCGCTTCGCCTCGCGCGACATACGCTTTGCCATTCGGACCGCATGAACGGAGCATGCGATTTGCAGCCCAAACGAGGAGCGCCGGACCCGACAATTGAGGCAGCTGCGAGACACATCAGCTGAAGCAGCATGTCAAGCTTCTTGATGCGCGGCTCAAGCAAGCGCGATACCGCCAGTGGTCCCCGAATCGCTGGCATCCGTACACACTTCCCGCACACACCCGCGCAGCCAGCGGTGCGCCAGGTCGGCATGCAGGCGCGGGTGCCAG
>CAZFKW010000076.1:3246-12392 GCA_964519795.1 uncultured Ramlibacter sp.
CGGCAGGGCAAGCGGCAGCGCAAAGCTGTGCATGGCGCTTCGCAGGAGTCCGGTGTGCCGTTCAGGCACCGTGGCTATCAGGTCAGAGGCCCGGGCCAAGGCCAACGCGGTGGAGAAACCGGCCACGACGGTGACGACGTCTCGCTCCAGCCCCAGCGCATGCAGTGCCTCGTCGACAGGCCCTTTGTCCTGCCCGCGGCGCGAGACGGCAATGTGCGCACCGCCTGCATAGCGGGCGACCGTTATGGCTCCCTTGCCCAGCGCGTGGCCCTTGCGCACCACACCGATGAAGCGGTCGCGGAACAGCGCCTGGGTCATCAGTTCGGGGCCGGCCGTCTTGCCCACCACGCCTGTTTCCATGTCGATGGCGCCCTCACGCAATGGCGTGCTTTCCTTGTAGGGCTTCTGCACAAAGCGCAGGCGCACACCGGGCGCTTCTATTGCCACGCGCGCAATCAGGGCTGCGCCGAAGTTCTCGACAAAGCCTTCGCTCGTGCGCAGAGTGAAGCTGCGTTTGAGCCGCTTGAGGTTGAGCTTGTCGACGGGCCGCAGCACCGCTTCGGCTTCCACCACGAGCTGGCTGACGCGCTCGCGCAGCTCGGCCGCGCGCGGCGTGGGCACCAGGCCGCGCCCTGCCCTCACCAGCAGCGGGTCGCCGGTGGCCTCGCGCAGCCGTGCCAGCGCCCGGCTCATGGCAGAGGGGCTGAGGTGCAAACGCTCTGCCGCGCGGGCGACGCTGCCTTCTGCGAGCAGCACGTCCAGCGTCACGAGCAGGTTGAGGTCGGGCATGGCCATGACCGTCACGATAGCGCAAATCAGTCCTGACATGGCGTCAAACGCACGAATAATCTGTAAACGGCGCGCCTTCCGCCATGTCACGCAAAGTCATACGCTTGTGGCAGCTCCTTTTTTCAGGAGAGTCATTGAAGGAAATTCCATGTTGAAGTCAATCTTTCCAGGGGTTGCAGGTTCGCCCCTTCCAACGCCACTCCTGGCCCCACACCCTGCATCTGACTCCGCAGCACAGCAGGCTCTCCCCTCCGTCCGCTGGGTGCTTGCCAGCCTTTCCCTGTCCATCCTGCTGCCGTCTCTGGGCACCAGCATCGCCAATGTCGGCCTGCCCACACTGGCGCAAGCGTTCAATGCCCCGTTCCAGCAGGTGCAGTGGGTGGTGATTGCGTATCTGCTGTCCATCATTCTGCTCATCGTCAATGCCGGCCGGCTCGGTGACGTCATGGGCCGGCGGCGCCTGCTGCTGGCCGGCATTGCCGTGTTCACTGCGGCCTCGGCCCTGAGCGGCGCTGCGCCCACGCTCTGGCTGCTGGTGGCGGCACGGGCGCTGCAGGGCATGGGCGCTGCCATCATGATGGCGCTGACCATGGCCTTCATTGGCGACACGGTGCCCAAGGCCAGGACAGGAAGCGCCATGGGGCTGCTCGGCACCATGTCCGCCGTGGGAACGGCTGTAGGGCCAACACTGGGCGGTGTGCTGATCGCCTCGCTCGGCTGGCAGGCCATTTTCTTCGTCAATGTGCCGCTGGGCGTGCTGACGTTTCTTCTGGCGTACCGCTACCTGCCTGCAGACCGGCGTGCGGCTGGAGCGGGCAAGGCCGGGCCTGCACGTGCCGGGATGCTGGCCATGCTGCGTGATCCGTCGCTGCGCGCGGGTCTGGTGATGAGCGCCCTGGTCTCGACTGTGATGATGGCGACGCTGGTGGTCGGGCCGTTCTATCTCTCGCTTGCGCTAGGGCTGGCTGCAGCGCAGGTCGGCCTCGTCATGTCGGCAGGCCCGGTTGCCGCCGCACTGGCTGGCATGCCCGCCGGCCGGCTTGTTGACCGTTTTGGTGCGCAGCGGATGACCGTGGCAGGGCTGCTGGCCATCGCGTCCGGCTCACTGGCATTGGCCCTGGTCCCCGCGGCACGCGGCGTCGCCGGCTACATCATCCCCATGGTGGTCGTCACGATCGGCTTTTCTGTGTTCCAGGCGGCCAACAACACCGCTGTGATGGCCAGCGTTCCCGCTGACCGGCGGGGCGCGGTGTCGGGCATGCTGAACCTGTCACGCAACCTCGGCTTTGTCGTCGGCGCTTCTGCCATGGGTGCCGTGTTCACGCTCGCATCAGGGGCTGTGGACATCACTGCGGCGCAGCCTGCGGCAGTTGCCACGGGCATGCGGGTCACGTTCGGGGTTGCTGCGGCACTGGTCGCCATCGCATGGGCCGTGGCATGGAGCCGCCGCTCAGTGGCCGGGCGCCGGTCGCTCGCTGCCGGTGCCTCGTGAGCGGGAAGGTCAGTCTGAGCCGATGCCACCCAGCGTCGTCGGCACGCCGTCAATGCTGCCCCGCATGTCGGCCAGCAGCCGGGCCGGCTGCGGCACCGAGGCATAGCGCAGCACCTTGTAGCCGGCATCCATGAGCAGCATGTCGCGGGCGATGTCTTCGTCTTCCTTGCCTTTGCGGCTGAGGTCGTCCAGCCCGAGGATGGCCATGACGGTCATGTCCTTGTTCAGCAGCACGAAGTCCGCCTTTTTGTCGGCAAAGGCGCTGCGCGCCGTAAAGGTCTTGCTTTCCAGGAGGGCCGGCAGGGCCACCTGGGCGAGCACTGTGTAGGACGATGGCGGAAAGACGTTCACCAGTCGCGTGTACATGGCGTGCTCCTGCGCATTGAGCGGCCGCCGGGCGGTGATGCCGCCTGGCTTGCGCGCCAGTTTCTCCGCGCGGGCCTGCACCAGCGCCGCCACGAGGGCGACGAGCGCTACCGAGATTCCGAGGGCAATGATGATCCAGGTTGGCATGCTGGGCTGATGGAGGAAGCTGTCATTTTTGCATCACTTGGGCGCCCTGGCCTGTAACGGCTTGTCGCGAGCCGCTTCAGGCCGAACAGCGGCCTCGCCCAGCCCGCTCTGCGCACCAGGCTGGTGATGGCCTGGCAGCCCAGCAAGGTCACCGCGACCAGCAGCACAGGTTCGACCACCGGCCCCAGGTTCAGCGGCGCCAGCCACCACACGGCCATGATGATGATCGTCTGGTGCAGGACATACCAAGGGTACACGGATTCATTGGCCCAGGGCAGCCAGCGCCAGGGCCGGTCGACCTGAGAACGGCGCCGTTCTATCAGCCGCTGATCTGGGAGCTGACAAGCAACCTGACCATCGGGCTGCTGATTCCGCTGTTGGTTGCCTTCGAGCGACGATTTCCGCTGCACTGGGACACGCTGCGGCGCCACCTGCCCTGGCACCTGGCCGGCACGGTGGTTTTCTGCGCGGCGCACGTGGTGGCCATGATGCTGCTGCGCGAGCTGGCCTGGTCCTGGATGGGCGGTACCTATAACGTGGGCTCGTGGGTGGCTCAGTTTGGCTATGAGTACCTCAAGGACGTGCGCAGCTACGTGCTGATCCTGGGTGCGGTGATCAGCTACCGGCTGATCCTGCTGCGCATGCAGGGCGAGGCGCGGGTGCTGGATGCGCCGGAGCCTGCAGTGGGGATGCCGCCCGGGGAGGATGCGGTGGGGACGGAGCGAGGAACGACTGCGGGGGGGTAGTCCGGCGGACGCGCCCCTTGCAGACATGCCAGCCGGGCTTGCCGCAACCGCCACGGTGAAGCCGGCGCGCCCAGAGCGCTTTCTTGTCCGCAAGCTGCGCAAGGAATTTCTGATTTCAGCGGCGGATATCGAGTGGGTGCAGGCGCAAGGCAACTACATTGGCCTGCATGTGAACGGGCATGACTACCTCTTGCGCTCGACACTGTCAGACTTTCTGGGCCAGCTTGACCCGGCCCGCTTTGTGCAGGTGCACCGCAGCTATGCCGTCAACCTGGACCGCGTGGCCGAGATCGAGCCGCAAGACAGCGGCGATGCGCGCCTGCGCATGAAAAGCGGCGGCCAGGTGCCGTGCAGCCGGCGTTTCAGGGGTGCTTTAGGAGGTACCGCTTGAAACGTTGCAGCAAAAGTAGTTTGTCATCCTGGACTTGAGGAGCCTGCCCCGGACCCCGATCCGGGGGGAACCATCTTGGCAACAGGCAGCATTACGTCAAGGCCAGCATGGATCGCGGGTCAAGCCCGCAATGACAGTTGGTGGTGGAGGCGGTGCTGGCTCAGTCGGCCAGGAACAACGACTGCAGGTCGCTGAGAAAATCGAAGCCGCGTTCGGTCGGTTTGGCGAGCATCAGGTCGCGCTCGATCAGGCCTTTGGCCTGCGCCTCTTCCAGGCCCTTCTGGATGGCAGAGATCGGCAGCCCTGTGCGTTCCGTGAAGTCCATCAGGCTGAAGCCCTCTTTGAGCCTCAGCGCATTGAGCATGTACTCAAAAGGCAGGTCTGCGCGGCGCACTTCTTCGTCCTGCGCGAGCGCCCGGCCTGCCAGCGCATTGTCCATATACAGCTTCGGCTCACGAAAACGCACCTGCCGCACCACGCGGTGGGCAAAGCTCAGCTTGCTGTGCGCGCCCGCGCCAATCCCCAGGTAGTCGCCGAACTGCCAGTAGTTGAGGTTGTGCCAGCAGCGGTGGCCCGGTTTCGCATAGGCCGAGACTTCATAGCGCTGCATGCCTGCGCCGCCGGTGAGTTCGGTGATGCGGTCGAGCATCGCGTAGGCCGTATCCTCCTCCGGTATCTGCGGCGGGAACTTTGCAAAGTAGGTGTTGGGCTCGATGGTCAGGTGGTAGATGGAGATGTGCGGCGGCGCCAGCTTCAGCGCGATCGACAGGTCCTGGTCCAGCTGCTGCATGGTCTGGCCGGGCAGCGCGTACATGATGTCCAGGTTGAAGGTGTCAAAAGATGCTGCCGCCTCTTGCACTGCGGCAATGGCCTGCGCGCTGTCATGCACCCGGCCCAGCGCCTTGAGGTGTTCATCGTTGAAGCTCTGGACACCGACGGACAGGCGCGTCACGCCCGCGCTGCGGAAGGCGCGGAAGCGGTCCTTCTCGAAAGTACCGGGGTTGGCCTCCAGTGTGATTTCGCAGTCGGGCTCGAGCTTCAGCCGCGCGCGGATGTCGCCCAGAAGCCGGTCGATCGACTGCGCAGAGAACAGGCTGGGCGTGCCGCCGCCGATGAAGATGCTGTGGATGGTGCGGCCCCAGATGAGCGGCAGCGCGGCTTCCAGGTCGGCCATGAGCGCATCGATGTAGCGCAGCTCCGGGACTTCACCACCATTGCCCCCGCTGGCGCCCTTGCCGACTTCATGGGAGTTGAAGTCGCAGTAGGGGCACTTCTTCAGGCACCAGGGCAGATGCACATACAGCGACAGGGGCGGCAGCGACTGCAGCTGCAGCGTGCCAGGGCGCATGTAGTGCTGGATGTCTTTGGCGGGGATTGCCGTGTCCTGCCCCGCCACATGAATGGAGATGCCGTTCATGGATTCAGCCTGCCGTTGATGTTTACTTGGCTGGATGACACCAAACCGTTCAGGCTGAGCTTGTCGAAGCCCTTCAGCTCAGGGCGAACGGGAGTGAGGTACATGTCGTGAGCGATGAAATTGTCAAGAGAGCCACTGCTCGCGCATGAGCTCGATCATGCGTTGTGCGGCCTTGCCCCGGTGGCTGTTGGCGTTCTTCACTTCAACGGGCAGTTGCGCGAAGGTCTTGCCGAATGCGGGGATGAACATGACAGGGTCAAAACCGAAGCCGTTGGTTCCCATGGGTTCGCGCGTGATCTCGCCGGCGACACGGCCAACAGCGATCAGCGGTTCGGGGTCATCTGCTGAGCGCACAGCAACGAGCGTGCTGACCAGTGCGGCACGCCGGTTGGTGATCCCGGCCATCTGCTCCAGCAAAGCGCGCACATTGTTGTCATCGCCTTTTTCATAGCCGAACTGCATGGCATAGAAGGCAGTGTCAACACCGGGCAGGCCGTTGAAGGCATCGACACACAGGCCCGCGTCGTCGGCCAGCGCAGGCATGCCGCTGAGCTTTGCCGCATGGCGGGCCTTGGCCAGTGCGTTCTCCACGAACGTACGGAAAGGCTCTTCTGCTTCAGGAATGCTCAGCTCCGCCTGGCGCACCAGCTCGACACCCAGCGGTGCAAACATGGCCTGCAGTTCGGCCAGCTTGCCTTTGTTGTTGGAGGCGAGGACGAGCTTCACGGGCTGATCACTTGTTGCGGGGGGCGGATGGATGGGTTCACTTCACGCCGGGCAAGGGCGCAGCCAGTGCCGCTGCCTGCATGGCCGTCAGCTCACAGATGCCCTTGTCGGCCAGGGCCAGCAGCGCGTCCATCTCAAGTCGCGTGAACGCAGCGCCTTCGGCCGTCCCCTGCACTTCCACAAAGTGCCCTGCACCGGTCATGACGACGTTCATGTCGGTGTCGCAGCTCACGTCTTCGGTGTACTCCAGGTCGAGCAGCGGCATGCCACCGACGATGCCTACAGAAATGGCCGCCACGTGGCCGTGCACTGGCGTTTCCTTGAGCTTGCCTTGGGCCAGCAGCTTGCTGACCGCATCCTGCGCGGCCACAAACGCGCCGGTGATAGCGGCAGTGCGGGTGCCGCCGTCGGCCTGGATCACATCGCAGTCGAGGTGGATGGTGCGCTCGCCAAGTTTCTTCAGGTCAAACACCGCGCGCATCGAGCGGCCGATGAGGCGCTGGATTTCCTGCGTGCGGCCACTCTGCTTGCCGCGTGCCGCTTCACGGTCGCCACGGGTGTGGGTGGCGCGCGGCAGCATGCCGTATTCGGCCGTGACCCAGCCCTCGCCGCTGCCCTTCCTGTGGCCGGGTACTTTCTCTTCCACCGATGCGGTACACAACACCCGTGTGTCGCCAAACTCGATGAGCACCGAGCCCTCGGCATGGATGGTGTAGCCGCGCGTGATGCGCACGGGGCGCAACTGGTCTGCGGCGCGTGCGCCGCTTCGTTTGAATTCAGACATGGTCTTTAGAGGAGGAAACAGGAAAGTGAAGGGCCGGCACACCAGGTAGCCGATGGAACTCTTGAAGCCGGCCGTCAGGTCTTCCTGGCGGCCGAGCGGCGGATGGCCTCGTTGATCTCGGCTATGGAGCGCTCGATGGCGGCGTCGTCCAGGTCTTCAACCATGGTCTCCAGCACACCGGCCTGGATGGTGGAGGCAAACACGCCGTCGCTGATGCTGTCGGTGGAGATGCCTCGGGTGGACTCGAAGGTGTCGGGCGTTTCCCATTCGAAAGCAATCACGGTAACGTTGTCGCTGTGCTCACCACCCTTGCGCAGCGCCTGTTCCACCAGGTCAGGCACGGCCTCGGAGACGGGCTGCGCGGACAGGTGGCGCACGATGTCTGCGTCGCTGAGCGTGCCCCACAGCCCATCGGAGCACAACAGAATCTTGTCGCCCTGCTGCAGCGTGACGGGACCTGTCACGTCAAACACGGGTTTGGTCGGGGAGCCCAGGCATGTGAACAGGATGTTGCGGTTGATGCGGTCCATGCGCACCACGCCGGCGCTTTGCTGCTCCAGGTAGGAATGGTCGCGCGTGCGGGTGAGCAGCTCGCCGTCGCGCACGACGTACAGACGCGAGTCGCCGCAGTGCACCCAGGTGGCGCTGGTGCCCTGCACGATGGCCGCCACGAGTGTGGTGCGGGGCGTGTCGAGCATGCCCTTCTCGCTGGCGTAGCGGATGATCTGGTGGTGCGCGCCCATGAGTGCAGCCGACAGGAACTCGGTCACGTCCTTGACCACGGGCCGCGCTTCCTTCTGGTAGAGCGCCGAGATGGTCTGCAGTGCGAGCTGGGCCGCGACTTCACCCTCCGGGTGGCCACCCATGCCGTCGGCCAGCACAAACAGGCCGGACTCCCGCGTGTAGCAGTAGCCCATGCGGTCTTCGTTTTTTTCACGGCCACCTTTACGGCTCACCTGGAAGACTGAGAACTTCATGGCTGGAGCCTCATTTCAGTTTTGCCCCAAAACCTGTCGCCTTGCGCACGTTTTTCTTGGTGTCGGTGACCATGTTGTCAAACTGAAGCCTCATCTTCTCGCCGACCGACAGCTTGGTGTAGCGGCGCTCGCCCTCGCGGCTGAGCTCCTTCTGGAGCGCAAACACCGACTGGGGACGCGACAGCGGATCCAGCGACATGCACCACTCGACGACCTCGATGAGGTTGTCTGAATACACACCGCGCAGGCGCGACAGGGCCAGTGCCAGGCGGTCTTTTTCAAGCCGCTGGGGCGCGTCGTTGGGCGGGTAGCCCTGCATGCAGGCATAGATGCACGCGCCAATGGCGTAGATGTCCGTCCACGGGCCCATGGAGGAATCGCGCCGGTACATCTCGGGGGCGGCAAAGCCCGGGAAGTACATGGGGCGGATGAAGTTGCCCTCCTTTGACAGCACTTCGCGGGCGGCGCCAAAGTCGATCATCACGGCCTTGTTGTCATCGGTGATGAAGATGTTCGCGGGCTTGATGTCCAGGTGCAGCATCTTGTGCTGGTGAACGATGCGCAACCCGCGCAGGATCTCGTCAAACAGCGAGCGGATGGTGGACTCGCGGAAGACCTTCTGCTTTTTCAGCTCGCGCGCGGTGATGATGAAGTCCTGGAGCGTGGCGCCCTCCAGGTAGTTCATCACCATGTAGACGGTTTCGTTCTCGCGGAAGAAGTTCAGCACGCTCACCACGGAGGCGTGGGAGATCTGCGCGAGCGAGCGGCCTTCTTCAAAGAAGCTCTTGAGGCCAAGGCGGTAGAGGGACAGCTTTTCAGGCTGGACCTGGGGCAGCAGTTCGCCAGGGGCGCGGGACGCAAGGGAGGAGGGAAGGTATTCCTTGACGGCGACCTGCTGGCCTTCGTTGTCCACCGCCAGATAGACCACGCCAAAGCCGCCAGCGGAGAGTTTGCGCACCACGCGATAGCCGCCAATGACGGTATCCGGTGGCAATGGCGCTGGTTTAACCTTGGACATATATTGGAGTGAGCCGGCCTTGAATGGGGTTTAACCCGGTTATTCTCTGCAGTCCTGCAACGATCCGCGAATCTCAATGCCAGTTTACAGCATGACCGGCTACGCCAGCGCCCAGCACAGCACGGGTGCGCCCGGCGCCGACCAGGACGCAAAAGCCGCGCCAGCGGGCCGGCTGGGCCTGGAAATACGTTCGGTCAACAGCCGCTTCCTGGACCTGACCTTCAAGTTGCCGGAAGAACTGCGCCAGCATGAGCCGGCCCTGCGCGAGCTTCTGACAGCAAAGCTCAGGCGAG
>CAZFKW010000077.1:0-1612 GCA_964519795.1 uncultured Ramlibacter sp.
TGCCCGGTCGGTTGAGGTTTCCACCGTCCCTCGGGAATGAGGGGCGGTGGCCCGAATGAGTTGGAGTACCGGCCAGTCGTGACTACCGGCGGAGCTTGCGCTCCCCCATCCGGGCCACCTAAACAGGGGCACAGATGCAAAAGCCGCAAGGCTCCACCTGATCTTTGCGGCTTTCGCCACAACTGGAACGGGACTCCAATCCCGCATTGCGCATGAATGGCGCAACGGGCGAAGTATAGAGCCACGCCAGTGACCGTTCGCAACCAGAAGCGCAGCAGGTTGGTGGTGATGGATGCCTGCCGCAGCGGAGTCAAGGAGGAGGGGGCGAGCCCCCGGGGGACATCCGCGGAGGCGGGTGCCCGTCGCCGCCAACCTGCGGGGCCGAAGACGAAGCGCCCATCACCGACGACCTCCGGAGCAGAAGCCAGCACTTCTCCGCGCACGATCCGAGGCAAAGAATCATTCCAGACCGATGTGATTCAAGAAGTCTTTAATGGCTCCAGCAGCAATGAAAGACTTCTTTAATGCGGGAGCAAATGGTAAAAGCCTACTTCCATCCCGGCTGCCTGAACGCCTCAACAAGAAAATCCACCATCGCCCGCACCTTCCCCGACACATGCCGCCGGCTCGGGTACACCGCATGGATGTCCAGCTCCGGCCCCCTGTATTGCGGCAGTATCTCCACCAGTCGCCCGCTCTGCAGATCAGGCCCCACGAGAAACGCCGGCTGGTAGATGAGCCCCTGGTCGGCCAGAGCGGCGGCGCGGCAGGTGTCGCCGCTGTTGGCGCGCAGGCAGGCATGTGTGGTGACGCTGGCCGCCCTGCCACCCGGGCCTTCAAATGTCCACACGTCGCCGCCGGACCACCATGAATAGGCAATCGCGTTGTGGTCCGCAATATCCTCGATGCGCCTGATCGGCGGCGCTGCGCGCAGGTAGCCCGGTGACGCGCACAGCACCACGCGGTCACTCGCCAGCTTGCGCGACACCAGCGTCAAGCCCTGCAGCCGCGCAATGCGGATGGCCAGGTCAAAGCCCTCGTCCACCAGGTCGATCACCCTGTCGGTCAGCGTAATGTCCAGTTCCACCTGGGGATGCAGCTTCAGGAACTCGCCCCACAACGGCGCCAGGTGCAGGTTGCCAAAGGTCAGCGGCGCGTTGATCTTGAGCTTGCCGCGCGGCGTGGCGCCGGCTGCACTGGCCGCCGCGTTGGCCTCGCCCAGGTCGTCCAGGATATGGCGGCAGCGCTCGAAGTACTCTGCACCCGAATCGGTGAGCGAGAGCCTGCGTGTGGTGCGGTTCAGCAGCCGCGTACCCAGCCGCGCCTCCAGCTCGATGACCAGCCGCGATACCACCGCCTTCGACGTATCCAGCCGGTCCGCGCCCCGGACAAAGCTGCCCGCCTGCACAACGGCCACAAAGGCTTCAATCTGGCGGAACTGATCCATGTGGGTCCATGTCAGCGGGGGGGTGATGATGCGGCTGGCATGGATGCATTGAATCACATTTGCCGCAATGAAAAAGGGTTGGCAGACACATGCCTGCCAACCCTTGTCGAAGTGGTGGGTCCTGAGTGACTCGAACACTCGACCTACGGATTAAGAGTCCGCTGC
>CAZFKW010000077.1:1622-12373 GCA_964519795.1 uncultured Ramlibacter sp.
ACCTTCGCATTGCGAACGCGACGCTCTCCCAGCTGAGCTACCCCCCCACAACAGACTGCATTTTAACCATGCCGTCGGCGGGTTGGAAGCGAAGCCGAGATTATGCCGCAAATTCGGTCAGCAATTCGCCGGCGCGCGGTGCATCGTGCAACAAACCTCCGCCGTCGGCCACCTGGCGCCCGTTTACCCAGACGCCGTGGACGCCAGTGGCGTCCGTGGTGAGGCGTGCGGCACCGCCGGGCAGGTCAAACACCCGGCGCTTTGGGCCGCGCCCCACCGTGGCAGGGTCGAACAGCAGCAGGTCGGCCGCATGGCCTTCGCGGATCAGTCCTCGCCCCTGCATGCCGAAGATGCCGGCGGGCTGGGAGGTCAGGCGCCGCACGGCCTCGCTCACACTCATCGCGCCCAGATCGCGCGCCCAGTGCCCAAGCAGGTGCAGGCCGAAGCCGGCGTCGTTGAAGAAGGTCAGGTGCGCGCCCGCGTCGCTGAGTGACACGATGCTGTGCGGGTGGTTGAGCATCCGGCCGACGGCTTCCTCGTCGCTGTTGAGAAGCTGCGCGGTAAAGACCGTCATCAGTTCCTCGGAGAGTGCCAAGTCAAGCATCACGTCAAGCGGGTCTCGCGCCTCGTTACGCGCAATCTCGGCCACGGTGAGCTGCTCGTAGGGTGCATGCGCGGGCGACGTCACTTCCACCACCTGCACCTGGTCCCACTCGTTGTTGAACAGCCTGAAGGTCGCGCTGGAGGCCAGCTCCGCGCGGACACCATCGCGGAACGACGGGTCGGCCAGCATTGCCTTCAGCGCCTCGCCCTGCAGGCCCAACGCGGGCTTCCAGCTGGCCAGGCCCTCAACAGGGTAGGGCGACTGCAGGGTGAAGTCCATGGTCAGGGGGCAGCAGGACACCTGGCCGATCAAGCGGTGGTTGCGCCTGTTGGCTGCGGCAATGTCGTCAAGGTCCCGGAATACGGCGGTGGGGTTGGTGCTGTTGTGCAAGAGAGCCGCGATCATTACCGGCCGGCTTGAGCGGGCGGACATTTCCTCCAGGAACGACACAGGCATCTGTCCACCCTTGGTGACCATGTACACGCCCTTGCCGGCCGCGCCCAGCGCCTCGATCAGCGCCATCATCTCGGCGTCGCTGGCCAGGCGCGAGGGCATGGGCAGGCCGCCCTCGCCGTTGTGCGCGGGGCTGGTGCTGCTGGCAAAGCCGACTGCGCCCGCTGCCATGGCTTCACGCACGATCTGCGCCATCTGCATGATCTCGCTGCCAGTGGCTTCGCGGCGCGAAGCGTCTGCACCCATCACCCAGGTGCGGACCGATGAGTGGCCGATATACGCGGCAATGTTCACCGCGCTGCCCTTGCGGCGCAGCATGTCCAGGTACTGGGGGAAGGTCTCGAACTCCCAGGCAATGCCCTGGCGCAACACGTCAAGTGACATGCCCTCCACCTGTGTGAGGTTGCGCATGGTGATCTCGCGGTCGGCCGGCTTGCACGGCGCGATGGTGAAGCCGCAGTTGCCGATCACGGCTGTTGTGACGCCCAGGGCCGGCGAGGGCCGCACGCAGGGGTCCCAGGTGATCTGCGCGTCGAAGTGGGTGTGGCTGTCGATGATGCCGGGCATCAGGGCCAGGCCTGTGGCGTCGATCACCTGTGCAGCATCGGCATGAAGAGCCCCGTTGGCGTCTCGCACCACGGAAGTGATCCTGCCTGCGCTCACTGCGACGTCAGCCCGGAAGGGTTCGCCGCCCGAGCCGTCGTAGACGAGGGCGTTGCGGATCAGCAGGTCTGGCATGGCAAGGTGTCTCCTGGCGTGTTGGCGCTGCCTGTGGATTTCAGCTCATGCCGTTGCGGCTGGCCAGCTCGACGAAGAGGCCCGAATGGTCCAGGTCCGTCAGGCCATGCTCGATGCCGTCGGCATAGAGCCTTTCAAACAGGGCGGTGATGGGAGCCTCAAAGCCGATTTCCTGCGCGGTGGACAGTGCGTTGCGCATGTCTTTCAGCTGCACCGACATGCGGGCACGCGGGGCAAAGTCGCGCTCCACCATGCGCTGGCCGTGCACTTGCAGGATGCGGCTGTCGGCAAATCCGCCGGTGATCGCGTCCTTGACCTTTGCCATGTCCGCGCCTCCCTTCTCGCACAGCAACAGGGCTTCGGCCACAGCGCCGATGGTGATGCCGACGATCATCTGGTTGGCCAGCTTGGTGAGCTGGCCCGCGCCATGGGGCCCGACATGCGTGGCCCGGCCGAAGACTTCAAAGACGGATTTCGCGCGATCGAAATCAGCAGGCTTGCCGCCCACCATGATGACCAGCTTGCCTTCCTCTGCGCCCACCGTGCCGCCAGACACCGGCGCATCCAGGTGGGCCACACCCATCGCGCCCAGCCTGGCCGCATGGTCGCGCGCCTCGCGCGGCTTGATGGATGCCATGTCGATGAACAGTGTGCCGGGCTTCATGGCCTGCGCCGCACCTTGCTTGAACAGCACATCGCCCACGACCGCACCGTTCTCAAGCATGCTCACGACGATGTCAGCATCAGCCACTGCACCGGCCAGCGTGTCATGCACCATGGCGCCAAATGGGGCCACACGTTCGGCCTTCCCGCGTGAGCGGTTCCACACCCCTACGCTGTGCCCGGCCTCGCAGAGCCGCCGCGCCATGGGAAAGCCCATGAACCCGATTCCCAGTACTGTGACTTTCATCTCTGTCTCCGCTGATTGGCTCCGCTGATCATGGAACCAGCCAGGGCGCAATTGCTGTCACGCAGCTTTCAGCATGGGCCGGGCGAACATGCTTTCCATCTCCTTGCGGATCCGGTAGGCATGGGTGGAGGTGTCCATGGCCACATCGGCCCAGCTCAGGGCCTGGCCCTTCTTCACCGCGCGCACGACCTTCACGTTGTGCGCGAGGCCCAGCGGCAGGCCGCCCATCTGCACCGAACTGTCGGCGGGCAAAAGCTTGCCCCAGACCGTGTAGCCGCCTTCGCCGTCGAGCATGTCGCCGGGGGCCAGGTCGCGCTTTGCAGTGGCCACCACATCGGCATTCCAGCAGGTGGCGACGCCAGTCGGCTCGCCGCGCAGCGCCACGCTGGCCACCGACACGCCAACTTCCAGCCCGATCAGGTGCCAGCGCTTGTACAGCGTGAAGTAGCGGCCCGACGGGTCGGTATGTGCGTTGTATTCCTCAAAGCAGTTCTTGATGTATTCAGTCTCCGCTTCGACCGTGACCCAGACGCCCATGCGGATGTCGTAGGGGATCTTGCGGCCGTTGGCCTCCAGTGAGGAGATCACTTCCACCATGCCCTTGCGCTCCAGCACTCCGCCTTCGCTGATCGGCCGCGTCACAAAGGGAATGTCCTCCACGCTGGCCGGCGGGTAGAGCAGGCCGTTGGACGGCACGGTGAGTCCTGTCGCATTGGCCACGGCCGTGCTTTCGATGGAAGGCTTGGAGCCGTCCAGGAAGCTGTTGAACATCTTGGGGTTAAGCCCGCCGCGTGTGGCCTGCTCGGGCGTGAGACCGTAGTTGTCCCAGACGGTGTCTGGCGTGGAATCGCTGAAATGCGGCAGCCACTTGTGGCCTCGCCCGGCCGCGACCACCGGGAAGCCGCAGGTGCGCGCCCAGTCCACGAGGTCGCAGATCAGGGCGGGCTGGTCGCCGAAGGCCAGCGAGTAAACGACGCCCGCATCAGCGGCCCGCCTGGCCAGCAGCGGCCCGCAGAACGCATCGGCTTCCACCGTCACATTGACCACATGCTTGCCATGCGCAAAGGCTTCCAGGCAATGGTCCACTGCTGCGATCGGGTTGCCGGTGCACTCCACCACGATGTCGATGGCCGGATGGGACACGAGGGCCTTCCAGTCTTCGCTGATGTGTGTGGTGCCGGACCTGATCGCATCATCAAGCGACGGGGCCTGCACACGGGAAGCGTCCCAGCCCACGCGCGCCAGGTTGGTCCGCGCCATCCCGGGCGAAAGATCGGCAATGCCGACCAGGTGCACACCGGGCGTGCGTGGGATCTGCGCCAGGTACATGGAGCCGAATTTGCCGGCGCCGATCAGGCCGATGCGCACGGGCTTGCCATCCGCAGCGCGCTGCTGGAGTTTTGAATAGAGGTTCATGATGTGGTCCTGTGATCTCAACAGACCTGTCATTGCGGGCTTGACCCGCAATCCATGGCTGCGTGGAATGGTGTCTGCAAGCGGGACATGGATCCCGGATCAAGTCCGGGATGACAGTCCTTTTCTCAAGCGGCCTTCTTCATCTCGTCGATCGGCACGCTTGTGGTTTGCAGTGCGCTGGCGGGCATGCCGTCTTTCCAGGGCAGGTCCACCGGGTAATCCTTGAGCAGGCAGTCGTCCGGCAGCGTCTCGATGGGCGTGAAGTCGCGGTGCGCAATGTACTCCGGCCGCTTGTGGCGGCGGATGTGGTTGCTCACGGCGCACAGGCTCAGGTACACGGCCACGCGATGCCAGGGCGACAGGTTGCTGCCCGATGCATGAACCAGGCAGCTGTGAAACAGGATCATCGAGCCGGCCGGGCCTTTGGGAGACACGATGCCCCCGTTCTTGCCGCCTGCGCGCTCCACCAACTGGCCGATGAGGTCGTTGTCCACCGTCCACAGCGGGTAGCTGGTGGTGGTGAGGTCGTGCTTTGCTTCGACCACGCCTTTTTTGTGGCTGCCGGGAATGAACATCAACGGCCCGTTGTGCTCGTTCACGTCGTCCAGGAAGATGGCGACATTCATCGCGCGCTCGGTGGGCATCATGTCGTCGTTCAGCCAGGTGCCGTAGTCCTGGTGCCACTGCCACACGTCACCTTCAAAGGCCGCCTTGCCGTTGATCTTGAACTGGTGCATGTAGAGCTTCTCGTTGAACAGGTCCTGCACAGGTTCAACCATGCGCGGGTGGCGCGCGAGCTTTGCAAACGGCTCGCTGTACATGTGTGCGGCAAAGTTGGTGCGCACGGCATCCTTGCCTTTTTCGCGCACGTTGTAAGCCTCGCGGCGGCTGTACAGCTCAGGCACCGCGTCGTTGAGGCTGTTCATTTCTTCCGGCGTGAAGAGGCCGGGGAAGAACAGGTAGCCTTCGCGGTCGAACTGTTCTTTCTGCTGTTGGGTGAGCTTCATGGTCTTGTCTCCTGTGTACCGGGCAGCCATGCCAGATCGTGGCGCCGGGTTTGTTTTCTGTGTTCGGACTCTCCAAAGCGTAGCGCACTTGAGGCGCCATGTCATCCGTTCGTTCGCCCACCCATGGCACAAGCGCGGTTGTGCCAAGATAGCGCCTGATGCCCCCTGAACAGACCCGAGGAAGCGTGATGCCCCAGTACGACCCCGCCTGGCTTGAGAAGATGTACAACAACCGTGCCCGCGTGCCGGACCATGCCGACCATTTCATGCGCTGGGAGCGCGCCTCAGTGGTGGCCCGCGCCACCGGCGCGCCGGAGCTGGACCTGCCCTATGGCGACGGCCCCAAGGAAACGCTGGATATCTTCACTCCGGGGGGAAAGGCGCGCGTGCTGGCTGCGAATGCGCCGGTGCTGGTGTTCATCCATGGCGGCTGGTGGCGTTCGCTGGACAAGTCCGACCACTCATTCGTCGCGCCGGCCTACACGGAAGCGGGCGCCTGCGTGGTCATTCCCAACTACGAGCTGTGCCCGGCCATCACCATCCCCGGGATTGCGCTGCAGATGGTCAAGGCGCTGGCCTGGGTGTACCGCAACATTGACCGGTTCGGCGGGGACCCGGCGCGCATCACCGTGGCCAGGCGGGCATCTTGCCGCCATGATGCTCGCCTGCAACTGGAAGGCATGGGCCAAAGACCTGCCGGCGGACCTGGTGAAGAGCGTCCTGTCGATTTCCGGCCTCTATGACCTGGAGCCCATCATGCACACGGCTTTCCTGCAGGAGTCCTTGCGGCTCACGCCGGAAGATGCACGCAGGGCCAGCCCGGCGTTCATGCCGCGCCCGAAGCAAGGCAAGCTCTACACGGTGGCCGGTGCCGACGAGAGCGAGGAGTTCCTGCGCCACAACGTCCTGATCCAGAAGGCCTGGGGGGAGCGCACGGTACCTGTCTGTGAGGCCATGATCGGGCTCAATCACTTCAGCATCGTCGAAGCGTTTGCGCAGCCGGGCCACCGGCTGAACGGGTTTGCGCTGCAACTGCTGGCCTGAGACCCGGGCCATGGTCCTGAAATCCCGCATTCTCCCCGCTGCACTGGCGTTGGCTTCACTCGCAGGCTGTGGAGGCGGCGGATCGGATGCACCTGCGCCAATCGTTGCTGCGCCGGCATCGTGCTCTGTGTCAGACCAGCGCAGCTGGTTGCGCGAGCACATGACGCAGCAGTACTTCTGGTACGCCGGCATGGGCACTCCTGATGAGTCGGCATCCACCCTGGACGCGTACTTCCAGTCGCTGCTGTTCAAGCCTACGGACCGCTACAGCTATAGCCAGCCCACGGCGCAGTACTCGCAATTTTTTGCTGAGGGAACGCAGACCGGGTATGGCTATTCGATCGCCTTTGCCGACCCCGGCGCCACCGTGCTCAAGGTGCGGTATGTCGAGCCGGCGAGCCCCGTCGCCCTGGCCGGCTTGCAGCGGGGTGAGACCATCGTGTCCATCGACGGCTATACCCCTGCGCAGATCGCCGCCGGCGCACTGCCCGCTGTCTCGACAGCAGGCGTGCCGCGCAGCTTCACCGTCACCAATCCATCAACTGGCACGCGCACCTTCAGCGTCAACTCGGCCAACTTTGCGCTCACGCCGGTGCCTGTCAACACGGTTTTCACCGTACCGGCAGCGGGCGGCGGAACGTCCAGGGTTGGCTACCTGCTGTTCCAGCAGTTCATCAATGCCGGCAACGCCCCGCTGGGTGCGGCCATCAACAACTTCCGCGCGGCCGGCATCAACGAATTGGTGGTGGACCTGCGTTACAACGGCGGCGGCAGCACCACGGTGGCCCGCAACCTGGCCAGCATGGCAGGCGGCAGCTCGCTGGACGGCTTGACCTTTGCGCGCTTTCTCTTCAACGACAAGCTCTCGGCCGGCAACTTCAGCTACCCGTTCACCGCCAGCGGCCTGCCTGCCGCGCCGCTGGAGGGCCTGGGCCGTGTCATCTTCATCACCTCGGGTTCGACAGCCTCTGCCAGCGAAGTGCTCATCAACGCGCTCAAGCCATTCAGGGGCGTGGTGCTGGTCGGCAGCACGACGTTCGGCAAACCCTATGCTTTCCAGCCACGCGAAGCTTGCGGCACGACCTACAACGCCGTGAGTCTTGAAGTCGTGAATGCCGCAGGTGCAGGCGGGTTCTCATCAGGCATCGCGCCCGACTGCGCCGTGGCAGACGACCTGGACCACGCCCTGGGCGACCCGGCCGAGGCCCGGCTTGCGGCGGCGCTGGGCTACGTCAGTACAGGCGCGTGCCCGGCTGCCAGTGCCCTTGCGGCGCCTGCCTCGGCCAGGGTGGTGCCAGAAGCTGCCTTCGGTGAAACAGGCCGCCAGCAACTGCGCATCGACTGACGCGCTTACATCAGCAGGTGCTCGCCCGCGTTGTCCCCGCCGAGGATGACGTAGTTGACCTTGCGGATGTCCATGAGCTTCTTGCCGCCGGAATACGAGATGGAGCTCTGGATGTCCTGCTCCATTTCCACCAGCGTGGCCGCCAGCTTGCCCTTGACCGGCTCCAGGATGCGCTTGCCCTCCACGTGCCTGTACTCGCCCTTGTTGAAGTCGCTGGCCGAGCCGTAGTATTCCTTGTAGAGCCTGCCGTCCACCTCGACGGTCTGGCCCGGGCTTTCCTCATGGCCGGCCAGCATCGAGCCGATCATCACCATGGTCGCGCCGAAGCGGATGGACTTGGCAATGTCGCCATGCTCGCGGATGCCGCCGTCGGCAATGATGGGTTTGGTCGCCACTCGCGCGCACCACTTGAGCGCCGAGAGTTGCCAGCCTCCCGTGCCAAAGCCGGTCTTCATGCGGGTGATGCAGACCTTGCCCGGGCCAATGCCGACCTTGGTGGCGTCCGCGCCCCAGTTCTCCAGGTCAATGATGGCTTCCGGCGTGCCGACATTGCCGGCAATGACGAATGAAGCCGGCAGCTTTTCCTTCAGGTAGCTGATCATGTCCTTCACGCTGTCGGCATGGCCATGGGCGATGTCGATGGTGATGTACTCGGGCACCAGGCCGCCCGCGGCCAGCTGGTCCACCGTCTCGTAGTCCGGCTTTTTCACGCCGAGCGAGATGGATGCGTAGGCGCCTTTGGCATGCATGTGGCGCACGAACTTCACGTTGTCCAGGTCAAACCTGTGCATCACATAGAAGTACCCGTTCTGCGCCATCCACAGGCAGATCCGCTCGTCGATGACGGTCTTCATGTTGGCCGGCATGACCGGGATGCGGAAGCTGCGTCCGCCCAGTTCCACGCTGGCATCACATTCAGAGCGGCTTTCCACGCGGCATTTGCGCGGCAGCAGCAGGATGTTGTCGTAGTCGAAGATTTCCATGTTGGTTCCAAGCTCCGTTGAAGGCTGTTGTGAAGAACAGTGGGCGCTTGGACTGGGCCCGGCGTGCGCGCTGCGCGTCAGGACGGCAGGCAAGGCAAACCGGGCCGCAAATGCTTGGGCCCGGTGATTGATTCTACGGGTGCTGGCGCATGTGCGGATGGTTTGCGCTGCTATAGCCCCCATACGACCCGGCATATCCGGTGCCGGCCAGGCCGGCCGGCGCTATTTCCGGCCGGGCTTGCAGCGTGACACGGCCATGGCGCCCACGCGGCCATCGTGGTCTTCGACCCAGCCCGTCACCCGCAGCCGCTCGGGCCGGGCACCTTCCGGGATCGCCATGGGGCGGTCCTCATACAGCTGCTTCGTGCCCGGTCGGCGCGGGTCCCAGTCCAGCTGCAGCGCGTTGCGCACGAGGTTGCGTTCCACGGGCGTGCCCTCAGCCCCCGCCGGGATGGTCTCAATGAGCAGGAGCCAGGCGCGCCAGGGACCGCCCCGGGCCGGCTTGAGTTCAATGGAGGTGCCGATGTAGCCGTTGAAGGGCAGGCCGTGGGAGACGCGCAACCGTTGCGCGGCGGGGCGGCTGCGCGCCGTGACCGTGTCGGCGCGCAGCGGAATCTGGCGCTTCAGGGCTTCCAGTCGCGCCAGGCTGTCGCGGGACGCAGCGGCAGACAGGGCCGCCTCATCGCCGCGCGCCACCGGGACAATCCAGTCGATTGCCAGCTCGCCGCGCCGTGCTGTGGCTGTCATCGGGTCGCTCCAGCAGCTGTCGCAGTCGGCATTGATGAAGCGCTCCACCAGCGCAGTGGGCGCCGGCTGGCCATCGCTTGCGCAATAGGACTGCGCCTGGGAGGCCAGGGCGGCCATTGCAAGCGCCAGGCCCGTGACGCTCTGGCCGCTGAGATTCTGGACGCTGAAATATTTCATGACGTGATTGTGCAGGCGCCCGGCGCCGCGTTCCTACAATGGACAGCTATGTTCCCAGAAGTCGTGCCAGATTCCCCGCTCTTACAAAATCTCAATCCGGAGCAGCGCGCCGCCGTCACCCTGCCGGCCGAACACGCGCTGATCCTCGCCGGCGCGGGCTCCGGCAAGACCCGCGTGCTGACCACCCGCATTGCCTGGCTGCTGCAGACGGGCCGGATTTCGCCCGGCGGCGTGCTGGCCGTGACCTTCACCAACAAGGCCGCGAAGGAAATGCTCACCCGCCTGTCGGCCATGCTGCCGGTGAATGTGCGCGGCATGTGGATAGGCACCTTCCATGGCCTGTGCAACCGCTTCCTGCGGGCGCACTACAAGCTGGCCAACCTGCCCCAGGGCTTCCAGATACTGGACACGCAGGACCAGCTCTCGGCCATCAAGCGGCTGATGAAGGCCAACAATGTGGACGACGAGCGCTTTCCGCCCAAGCAGATGCTGTACTTCATTGCCGGCTCCAAGGAAGACGGCCTGCGGCCCAACATGGTGGAAGTGCGCGACGACGAGACCCGCCGCAAGATCGAGATCTACCAGCTCTATGAAGACCAGTGCCAGCGTGAGGGCGTGGTCGATTTCGGCGAGCTGATGCTGCGCAGCTATGAGCTGCTGCGTGACAACGACTCCATCCGCGAGCATTACCAGCGGCGCTTCCGCCACATCCTGATCGACGAGTTCCAGGACACCAACAAGCTGCAGTACGCCTGGATCAAGATGATTGCCGGACAGGGACCGCCAGGTCCCACAAGTGGTACGAGCGCAGTCCTGGCCGTCGGCGACGACGACCAGAGCATCTACGCCTTCCGCGGCGCACGTGTGGGCAACATGGCTGACTTCGTGCGCGAGTTTGAGGTGCAGCACCAGATCAAGCTCGAAGAAAACTACCGCAGCGGCAGCAACATCCTGGACTCGGCCAACGAGCTCATCAGCCACAACAAGACCCGGCTGGGCAAGAACCTGCGCACCAGCCAGGGGCCGGGCGAGCCGGTGCGGGTCTATGAATCCACCAGCGACTTTGCCGAAGCCAACTGGATGGTGGAAGAGATGCGCCAGCTCGTGCGCGACGGGCTGCCGCGCAAGGAAATCGCCGTGCTCTACCGCAGCAACGCGCAAAGCCGGGTGATTGAAACCGCCCTGTTCAATGCCGCCGTGCCGTACCGCGTGTATGGTGGCCTGCGCTTCTTCGAGCGCGCCGAAATCAAGCATGCGCTGGCCTACCTGCGTCTGCTGGAGAACCCGCACGACGACACCAGCTTCATGCGTGTGGTGAACTTCCCCC
>CAZFKW010000078.1:0-12309 GCA_964519795.1 uncultured Ramlibacter sp.
GATGTGCCCCGACATCATGTCCACCGGCTTCAAGGGCGCGGAGAACGCCAGCATCAAGATCGGCGACACGGTGGTCGTGTTTGCCCAGGGCCCCATCGGCCTGTGCGCCACGGCGGGCGCGCGCCTGCTGGGCGCCTCCACCATCATCGCGGTGGACGGCAACGACCACCGCCTGGGCATCTCGAAGAAGATGGGCGCCGACATCACCCTCAACTTCAGGAACTGCGACGTGGTCGACGAAGTCATGAAGCTCACCGGCGGCCGCGGCGCAGACTCCTCCATCGAGGCGCTGGGCACGCAAGCCACCTTCGAGCAGTCCCTGCGCGTGCTGAAACCCGGCGGCACCCTGTCGAGCCTGGGCGTGTACTCCAGCGACCTCACCATCCCGCTGTCGGCCTTTGCCGCAGGGCTGGGCGACCACAAGATCGTCACCGCCCTGTGCCCCGGCGGCAAGGAGCGCATGCGCCGCCTGATGAACGTTGTGGCCTCAGGCCGCATCGACCTGGGCCTGATGGTCACGCACGAATTCAAGCTGGCCGACATCGTGGCCGCGTATGAGCTGTTTGCGAACCAGCGCGATGGGGTGCTTAAGGTAGCAATCAAGCCGTAAGCCTGGCTGACAGGCAGTAATCTGGTACCCAGCAAACTCGGTTCGGGCTGAGCCTGTCGAAGCCTTCATGCGATGCACCTGGCGCCAGGCCTTCGACAAGCCCATGGGCAGACAAGCCGGCTGACCCGCCGCGTGCCCTGATAGACAGGTATTTCTTGTAAACTGAATTTCTTTCGACAAAGCCCGCAGATGGAGTCAACCCCGCACACCTTCTACCGCATCCTCCGCCTCAAGCAGCTGGTAGGCGTTGCGCTGGACAATGCACTGGAATCGTCGGTCCTCACCACGCATCAGTACACCATTCTCTCGATGGTCCGGCGCTGGGCTCCCGTGACATCTGCCGAGCTCGCCCGCCTCCTGCAGATCTCTGCACAGTCAATGGGTGAGAGCCTCAAATCGCTCGAGGACAAGGGTTACATCAGCCGCAGCACATCACCTGCCAACAAGCGGATGATCCTGTTTGTCGTGACGCCTGAAGGCAAGCGCGCAGCAACCAAGGCAGACCGCCTGGTTGCGCGGGCCGAGGAGGTCTTTTTTGCATGCCTCAGCCCCAGGGAGCTCGCAGATTTCGAAAAGGCGGTGGCGACGGTCCGCGCGCACCATGAACCCGCGCTCGGCACCTCCAGTCTCCCGGCGCGCAACGGCGAGCGTTGAGCCGGGGTCAGGTGCCAGCCAGCGCAGCGCGCGCATGCAGCTTGAATCCATCTTCACCACCATCCGCAACCGCTCAGCCGCACAGCTTGAACTCAACCTGTCCGAAGCCTATGACGTACTTCAGGCCTGTGGCATCGCCGTGGTCGCATGGACCTGGGCAGCCACAGCCGCAGTCCTGCTGATGGAAGACCGCTGGCCGGCCGGCATGAAACGCAGCAAGCTCGCGCTGGCCAGGCACTGGATGGAGCGCGAACTGCCGAAACTGCTGACGCTGGGAGCCCGCGTGTCGACCGATGCGCCAGCAGCGCTTGAGCTTGCTGACGACGAGATCTGAAATTCGTCATCCAGCGAGCACGACCCGGGGGAAATTGAGCCCGCGCAGCGCCCAGGCAGGCGCCACTGCGCACGGCGCGCAACAAGGCTAACCGACTTCGAAAAAAGAAAACTCTACCCGGTCAGGCAGCCTCCTGCCCGCGCCAATAAAGATCCTGTCGGCAATCCAGCCCAGGGTGCGTGAAGAGGTCTCAAACGTGGCAGCACTGCGCGAGTAGACCTCGCCCGGTGCCACGGCGTCGCCGCGCTGCACGCGGGCCAGCGCCTCCGGTGCGCCCGAACGGATGGCCCGGTTGCAGACATAGATCAGATCCCCGGCATCCGTTTCCAGCACATAGCGGGCCTCAAGGTGGGCGCGCCTGCTCTCAACGACCATCTGGTAGTCGGTGCCGCCGGGCAGCACGCGACCCTTCCAGTTCACGCCGGTGACTGTTCCCCCGGTGATCGGGATCATCCGCCGCACACCGGGGCCGACGTGCCCCAGCTCAAGCGGCGTGCCAACCTCAACCGCCAGGCTTGCAAAATACTTCAGTGAAGGGGGGGTGGGGCTTGTCATGCTAGTCAGCCTTGAAACCGGTTGCCGCCACAGCCTTGCCCCACAGGACAGAGTCGGCCGCAATGACACGGGCAAACTCCTGCCGGGTCGTGCCCGTCGCGCGCTGGCCCAATTCCTCCATGCGGGCGCGCGTCTCGGGTACCGACAGCACCTTCACGATGTCTGCAGAAATCTTGTCCACGATGTCCAACGGAGTCTTCGCCGGTGCGACCACGCCGCTCCAGGCCACCAGCTGGAGCGAATCAAAACCCTGCTCCTTCATGGTGGGAATGTCCTTCAAGGATGACGCGCGGCTGTCCCCGATATTTCCCAGACCGATCAGGCGGCCGCCCTTGATCTGCGCCGTCGCCAGGCCGACGCTTGCAAAGGCACCCTGAACATCCCCGCCGGACAGACCGACCAGGGCATCCGCAGGCGTCCTGTAGTGGACTGCCTGGACCGGGATCCTGGTGACATCACCGAAGATGTAAGCGCCAAAATGACCCGGCGTGCCGGCGCCAAACGTCCCGAAGAAGAGCCCGCCCGGCCGCTTCTGGCTCCACTCCACAAACTCACGGAAATTGCGTGCCGGCACCTGCTTGGGGTCCACCATCAGCACAAAGCCCGAGCTGGTCACGTGGCTGACAGGGATGAAATCCTTTTGCGGGTCATAAGGCAACCTTGTATAGGTGTGGGGGGCGATCGCCAGCTGGCCGATCTCGCCCAGCATGAGGGTGTAGCCATCAGGCGCGGCGCGCAGCGTCTCCGTTGCAGCGATAAGGCCGGCAGCGTCCGGCTTGTTGTCCACCACCACGCCAATGCCACCCCACACCTCTGAAAGCTTCTGCGCCAAAGTGCGGGCGGTGATGTCCGGCCCCGTTCCCGCGGCAAAACCGACGATGATCCGGACGGGTTTGGACGGGAAGCTCTGGGCACCGGCATGAAGGGCGGCCAGGCCCAGCAGCAGGATGGAGGCAAGTGCACGGGCACCTTTGAAACGAATAGACACGGGAGTCCCCTTGGTGATGGATGCACACCAATATAAGGTAGGCTGACATTCGCCATGAGCGGGTTTTCCCTGCGGTCTGCCCGCCGCAGCCGCTCCCTGGTCATGGAAGCTTTCTTGATGCACCGGGACAGGCCTTCGACAAGCTCAGGCCGATCGGAGGGACAGTCAGGCCACTATGCAAGCGTCACTCCGGCCCACCCCGACAGCGGCTATGCTGCGGCCTGTGAACCGGGCCGCCCGGCCAGCAGCCTGCGGGCCGAATAGCTCATCACATGCTCGCCGCGCTGGTTGTAGACCTCGATGTCCGAGTCCACGATGGCGCGGTTGCCCTGGCTGGTCGGCTTGATGCCGCTCACCGTCACTGTGGCGTGGATGGTGTCGTTCACGCGCACTGCTGCGTGGATCTTCTGCGTCAGCTCCAGCATCGCGAGGCCCGTGCCCTGGATCATGCTCTGCAGGATGAAGCCCTCGATCAGCGTGTAGGTCAGCGCCGCCGGCACCGGCCGCCCGCCAATGGACGCTTGCGCGCCTTCTGCATCAATGAACATGTGCTCCAGCATGCCCGTCACGCCGATGAAGCCCACCAGGTCCGCCTCGGTCACCGTACGGTTGAAGGTGCGGAACTGCTGGCCCACCGCAAGGTCCTGGAAGTAAAAGCCATGCCCCATGCGGGGCAGGTGCGAGGTGTCGGTTGCGGCCGTGTTGCGTGTGTGCGGTGTCATGCCTTGCCTTTGATCTCTTCAATGTCCTGGTCGTTCAGGCCCAGCTCGCGCAGGACCTCATGAGTGTGTTCACCCAGCCGCGGCGCCATTCGCACAGGCAGTGGCTGGTGGTCCATGCGCACCGGCGGCGCGGTAAAGCGCACGGTGCCCAACGCGGGGTCACTGACGCTGCGAAAGAAGCCGGTGGCCTGCAGGTGCGCATCAGCCTCCAGGACTTCCATCTGGTTCACGGCCGCAGCCGGTATCTCCAGCCGGCCCAGCGTGGCAAGCCAGTCCGCGGTGCTGCGCGTGGCCAGCACCTGTGCGGCCAGCGCATACAGCGCGTCGATGTTGCGGGTGCGCTCGGCCATGCCGGCAAAGCGCGGGTCGGCCGCAGCCTCGGGCATGTCGGCTTCCGTGAAGAAGCGGCGCCAGTGCGCGTCGGTGTACGGCATGGCGCAGATGAAGCCATCCATCGTCGCAAACGGGCGGCGGTTCTCCGAGAAAACGCGGGGGTAGCCTATGGGGCCCTGCGGCGGGTCAAAGTGGTGCCCATACAGGTGCTCTGTCATGTTGAACGACACCATGGTCTCGAACATCGGCACCTCCACATAGCAGCCCTTGCCCGTGCGCCCCCGGCCCACCAGCGCCGCCAGGATGGCGTGCGTTGCCACCAGGCCCGTAGTCTTGTCGGCAGCCACTGTCGGGAAGTAGCGTGGCGTGCCGCCCTGGCGCTGCATCAGCGCGGCGCCGCCCGACATGCCCTGGATGATGTCGTCATAGGCCGGCATGCCGCCATAAGGCCCGTCCTGACCAAAGCCGTGAAGCCCCACGTAAATGAGGCGCGGGTTGCGCCGCGCGACCTCCCCGGGGTCCAGGCCGATGGCCTTGAGCTTCTGCGGCCGGATGCTGTGCATCAGCACATCGGCCGTGTCCACCAGCCTGAGCAGCGCCTCGCGCGCGGCGGCAAGCTTCAGGTCCAGCACGATGCTGCGCTTGCTGCGGTTGACGCCCAGGAAGATCGCGCCCATGCCATGCTCGCTGCCCGGCCCGGTGCGCCGCGTGGAGTCACCCTCGGGCGGCTCCACCTTGATCACGTCCGCGCCGTAGTCAGCCAGGTTCTGGCTGGCATAAGGGCCAAGCAGCACCGCGCTCAAGTCCACCACGCGGATGCCTTCGAGCGGAAGATACGGCCCCGGCTGGTGGGTGCCGGGTGCTTGCGCGGCAGCGCCGTTGTTGTCTGTCATCAATAAGTCTCCTCAGAGCCCATATTGTCAGGCAGACTGACATTGCCGGCGGCGAATGGGTCAACACCGCCCGGCCGCCCTCAACAGCACATTGCATTCAACCCCGCCACTACTACGGCCGCCCTGGCCGCTGACAGGCGGGGGCTTGTTTCCGCCCCGAGCCGCGCCGCCCACCATGGGCGTGCAAATCGCGTCGGAGTGCGGGATCTGCCCGAAGCTGATGGCCTTCTGGAAGCCGGTGACGCCATACATGTAGCAACTGTAGGCCGCACCGTCGCGGGTGTTCACCTTGTAGTTGATGCGGCCACCGGTTTCCTCAGAGCGTTCAGCAATGCTGAACTGGCCGACGGAACGCCCGATGGCTTGCGCAGTGTGCTGCTCCAGGCCGTCCTGGTTGATGGTGGATGCGCAACCGCCCAGAAGCGCCACAGCGGTGAGAACAGGTGCAATGAATCGAAGACGCATAAAAGGCTCCATGGTTTGAATCGGGTTCCGGGGGTTCCGGTGTTCCGGGTTGCCGGAGTTCACAGTGCTCAACGGGTAAAGCAGTTGTCAGCCGGCACCGTCGCCAGGCTTGCAGACACCGCAGCCAGCGTCGGCTGGTTGGTTGGAATCTCGTCACCCAGCAGACACAGCAGGTTGTCCGGGCGCAGCGTCCAGATGGCGCCAAAGCGCGTGCCCGTCACGGTGAGCAGCTCGCCCCAGTAGGCCGAGAGCCCCACACTCCCGCCAGTCCGCGCAAACGTCACCGACCCGAGCCTGGACGGCCCGGCCAGCGTGGATGCGCCGGCGCATTCATTGCCGCTGAAAGTCCGCACGCCTTCAAAGTAGTCGAGCTTCGTCGGGCTGGTGATGCGTGCCTCCAGCACCTTCTTGAACGACTGCGCGCCCGCCTTCAGGCAGCCCTTTTGCACCCATTCACCCGCCAGGGCATCGATGGATGCGGGCACCATTGCCCCACCAGAACCATCGTCTGGCGGAGCGTCGTCCGGCCCGCCGTCGCTGCCACCGCCGCAGGCACTCAACGCCAGTGCCGCTGTGGCAACAACCGCCATGACAGACAGACGCCACGCGCGGGGACCAGCTGAAAGAACATGCATGAAAACTCCTTGTGTAAAAAGTAAGGACCAGGAAAAAAAGACGCGCGAACCCACCCCCGACAGGGCCGCAGCCCGGTCAAAAACAGATCAGCTCAGAGGGAAAGAAAAGAAGAAGAAAAAATCAGGGCGGCCTGCGCGCCACCATGAAAACCCGGATGTCCTTGCCCCGGGTGCCGTGCCGCTCGACCGACACGATCTCCATGCCCTGCCGCACCATGGCCGCCTGCAGGTGCGCCGCGTCAAAGCACAGCACCTGCGGCGCCTTGCCAATGGCCTGCATCAACGGCAGGGCCACATTGGGAATGAGCCAGTTCATCTCTGAAAGGCAAGGCGTCTTGGAGATCAGCAGGCCGCCGGGCCGCAAGGCCTGCATGGCAAGCGCGAGCGCCTGGTCAAGGTCGCTCACCAGGTGCAGCATGTTGAACGCCAGCACCACGTCATATTCGCCCTGGCCGAACACCGGTGCATCGGCGTCGGCCACTGCAAAGCTCAGCTGGGGCACCGGCTGGGCCGCCAGCTTCTCGCGGGCAATGGCGATCATGCCGGCCGACACGTCGATCGCCATCATCCGGCGCGTCAACGGCGCCAGGCGCAGCGCGGTGGTGCCGGTGCCGCAACCAATCTCCAACACGTCCTGCCCGCCAGACAGCAAGGCCTGCACGCGCTCCAGCGTGGCCTCGTAACCGGCCATGTCGGCAATCGGGTCAGCCGCGTACTTGCGCGCAATGCGGTCCCAGAAGCGGGCCTTGCGGGCGGCTGAGACGCCGGCCGCAGCAAGCACCGGCGAATCGGCAAACGGAACAAGAGTCGGAGTCGGCATGAGTAGTGAGGGCAGGCAATGCAAAGAGGCAACCCGTGGATGCTATCCATGCACAGCTCCACAGGGAATAGCGTTAATTTGCAGTGGAGATATACATTTACGTATGGACAAACGACCGGACAAACTCGACTGGAACCAGCTCAGGGCGTTTCTGGAAACCGCCGAAACCGGCTCGCTCTCGGCCGCCGCCCGCAAGCTGGGCCTGACCCAGCCCACCCTCAGCCGCCAGGTCGCGGCCATCGAGCAGTGCATGGGCGTGACCCTGTTCGAGCGCGTGGGCAAGTCGATGGTGCTCACCCCCACCGGGCTGGACCTGCTGGAGCACGCCCGCGCCATGGGCGCGGCGGCCGACACGCTGAGCCTGGCCGCCACCGGCCGCGCGGAATCCATCGAAGGCGTGGTGTCGGTGTCGGCCACCGACGCCGTCGCGGTCTACCTGCTGCCGCCACTGGTGCGCCAGCTGCGCGAGCAGGAGCCCGGCATCGCCATAGAAGTGATCTCGTCCAATGCGCTGAGTGACCTGCTGCGGCGCGAGGCAGACATCGCCATACGCCACGTCAAGCCCGAGCAGCCCGACCTCATCGCGCGGCTGATACGCGAGGCCACAGCCTACTTTTACGCGTCTGAAGCGTGGGTCAAGGCCAACGGCCACCCCCGCACCGCCGCCGACGCGGCCACGCTGCCCTTCATCGGCTCCGACCGCACAGGCCAGTACCTGGGCTACCTGCAAATGCACGGCCTGCCCGTGACAGAAGCCAACTTCAGCTGCTACGCCGCCCACTCCGCAGCCCACTGGGCGCTGGCGCAGCAGGGCATGGGCATAGCCGCCATGATGGAAGACATCGCCCGCATCACCCCCGGCATCGTCCGCGTGCTGGACGACGTGCCCCCGGTCATGTTCCCCATCTGGCTAGTCAGCCACCGCGAGCTGCGCACCTCGCGCCGCATACGCGTGGTGTTCGAGGCCCTGGCGCAGGGGCTGGCGGCGACTTCGGGACATGCCACCTCCTGATGGCCACGCACGAGTTTGCCAGGCAGGCGTACACTAATCTGCAAGTAAAAGGCCTGGACAATCTGTTCAGGAATGTTCGTGCAGCCGTCGATGAAGAAAGGGGGCGAAGATGATGTTTCTGGAAAGTCCGGCTCTCACGGCGCCGAAAGCCGAGTGGGAAGCTTGGCGAGACAAGCTTATGGGCATGAATCGTCGTGACCCATCAGTCAAGTTCGCCTTGCGGCGTGCTGAGATTGCTCTGGCCGAATTTGACGAGCCAGCCGTACCTGCGCACGGGTATCAAGCCCCCGCGCACCCATTGCACGCCTGAGCAGATTCGCCTCACAAGTAGGCGCTTGGCCAGCCAAAGATATGGGATTGAGTTTTGGCTAGGCGGTTTATCTGGCGCCACCCTTCCTACGGTAGGCGATGATGGGTTGGTCCTTCGCGGAGACCTCAACCAGCTCAGCAAAGTGCAGCTGCAAGATGACCGCCATCCTGAGCAGCTTGTCGGGCCGGGGAAAGTCGACACCCTGCATCCATTTGGTGACAGCCTGCGCCGTTACACCCAGCTCGGCCGCAAGATCTCTTTTTGTCCACCCCCGAGCCTCCAGGGCACGCTTCAGGTTTTCACTATGAATGACTTTAGGCATAGGCGATGGATCGGGATGAATCGGATGACGGAAACGAAAGTTTAATCAAGTATCTCCGCCGTCTTACAGACCGTCCAGTGCATCCAGTGTGTACCGTGTGTACAATAAATCCATGAAGAGCAGCGACGTGATCAAGCAGCTTGAACGCGCTGGCTGGAAGCTGGTGGCGGTGCGCGGCAGCCACCATCAATTCAAGCACCCTGCAATCAAGGGGCGCGTGACAGTGCCGCACCCCAAGAAGGATCTGCCCATCGGCACACTGAGCGCGATCCTCAAGCAAGCAGGCCTCAAGCAGTAAAGGAGTTACCCATGCGCTTCCCCATTGCCATCGAACCCGGAGACAAGAAGCACGCTTGGGGCGTGACCGTGCCCGACCTGCCCGGCTGCTTCTCTGCCGGCGACACGCTGGAAGAAGCCATGGACCAGGCACGAGAAGCCATCCTGCTGCATGTGGAAGGCCTGCTGGACGACGAGCAGCCCATCCCTGCGCCGCAATCCATCGAGGTCTACCAGAGCAAGCGCGAATTCAAGGGCCGCATCTGGGCACTCGTGGAGGTTGACCTGAGCCAGCTGGAAGACGTCACCGAGCGAATCAACATCACTCTGCCGCGCCGGGTGCTCAACAAGCTGGACGCTGCCGCGCGAGCTGCCGGCGAGTCCCGGTCAGGCTACATCGCGCACCTTGCCCTGCAGCAGTAGCCAAGTCCGGTGGCCAACTACGCCACCGGCCTCCGCATCATCCACCAAGCCAGCCGCCCAGCGGCCCGGCCAGCCCCAGGCACGACGCGCCCAGCAAGATGCCGAAGGACCCGGTACTGCCAGAGTGAGGCCTTTGCAACACGGTTTGCAAACTGCTCCGGCATAAAACCTTGCACATATTTGGTTTTTCAGCTATGTTAGCTGCACAGCTAACATAGCATTTATGCCAAACATAACCAGTTCTCTGCTTGAAGACTTTCTGGCCGAGGTGAGGGAGTTCACCGGCGGCAAGCTCGCCAATGTGGAACTGGAAATGCCCTTCGGAAGCCCACAGAAAACGGGCCGTCTGGATGCCCTGGCCCGCCTCAAGCTACCTGACGGCTCGCACGTGACCCTGGCCATCGAGATCCTGGGCCGCGCTTACCCCAGGGACATCATGCAAGTCCTTCACCATCTGGCCAAGTACAAGTCAATTGTTGGCCATGACGACCCAACGGTCGCCCTCGCCGTCGTGGCCGAATCCATCAGCCCGGGCGCCAGACAGGAATTGAGGGAGGCAGGCGTCAACTACTACGACGCGACGACGTCCATGTACTTCCACCACGGCACGTACAAGATGGCCCGGGAAATCCAGAATGTTGAACGCAAACCGCGGCGCCCGGTGCGGCTGTTCACCGGCGCACGGGAAAAGCTTGTGCACGCCCTGCTGGAGCACTGGCGCAAGACGGGCGGCGACTATGTGCCTGGAGGGCAGCTGGCCTACGAGTCGCAGACATCCACCTACACGGTGTCAAGCACCATGCAGGAGCTTGAACGCGAAACCTGGGTGGAATCGGTCGGAAGCGGCCCCACGTTACGCCGTCGGCTGGACAACCCGGCCGCGCTGCTGGACGCGTGGGCAGACGACTGGGTGACACGAAAAGAAGAGCACCTGCGGCTCTACCTCTATGCACCCGACAACCTTATAGACACAGTGTTAGCCGGCCTGCACGGCCTCCAGGGCTGGGCACTGACAGGTGCTGCCGCCGCCAACACCGTTGTGCCCTACCTCACATCAGTTGACCGCGTCCAGGTGATCGTGCCACCCGGCAAGGCGCAAGCCTGGGCCGCGCAGCTGGGATACAAGCGCGCGGAGAAAGGGTCAAACCTGCACTTCATCGAGCGCGAGGGCGCATCGCTGATGTTCCAGGACACGCATCCTGAACGGCCCGGCTCACGCTTCGCGAGCAGGTTCATCCAGTACCTCGACCTGCTGGACGGGTACGGGAGAAACGGTGAGCTGGCTGCCGAGTACCGGCGAAAGGCATTGCAGATAGAGCCCAGGGCATGAACACCAAACACAAGACCTTTGCCGAATACGACGACGAACTCACCCGGGCCTGCGAATCCGCACTGGGCATGCTGCTGCGCGCCTTCGGCACGCTGGCTCCAACGCTGCGACTGGTGGGCGGCCTGGTACCGCGATACCTCACGCCAGAAGCCCCGCCAGACGTGCCCAGGCACGCGGGTACAACGGATGTGGACATCGTCCTTGAAGTTGAAATGCTGGCCGAGAAAGGCAAATACAACAAGCTCAGCGAGCAGCTGAAGGCCAATGGCTTCACGCGCGTCGTCAACGCAGAAGGCAACGCGAGCCACTGGCGCTGGGAACGCAAGGTGGACGGCCGGACGATCGTGGTCGAATTTCTGCAGCACACCGACGATCCTGCCAGGAATGCCCGCGCGGTATCAGTTGTGGATGAGGGCGTGTCCGCCATGCAGATCCTGCACGCTGGCGTAGTCCACGAGTGGTACCTGCAGCGTGAAGTAGTCGTGGACCTGCCCGATGGCAACGGCAAAACGAAGCTGGACCTGCGCTACGCGGACGCTGTCGCGTTCATCCTGCTGAAGGCGCTGGCGTTCAACGACCGGAAAACCAACAAGGACGCTGCTGACCTCATCCATGTCATGCGATACGCAGACAAGCTCCAGGACCTGGCGGCAACGTACTCCCACCGCATCCGCGCAGGCAAGCACGCCGACGCGCTGGAACAAGGCCTGCTCGCCATGGAGACGAGTTTTGTGACAGTAGTGACATCGAAGGATATGAAAAGGAGGGGCCGTCGCAGTTCTGCGCATTCCACCAGATTGGCGAAGCCGGCAGCGAGACCCGAGCGCTTGAACAGCGGAATGTCGCCGGGCTAGTGACGGAGTTTGTGGGACTGGTTCGAGGTGGGGCAGGGAGATAGACACAACGTCGATACCTTCGCATCTTCAAGCCACAGGCCGCCTCATCATCCACCAGGCCAACCCCGCAGCCCCCACCGCGCCAACACCCCCGGCCAAGAACACCGAGCCCAGCCCCGCATGCAGCGCCAGCCAGCCGCCCAGCGGCCCGGCCAGCCCCATCGAGATATCCTGGTACACCACATACCCGCCCATCGCTGACCCCCGGCTCTGCGGCGGCGCGCGGCGCACCGCCTCCACACCCAGCCCCTGGAAGGCCAGCGCATAGCCGGCGCCCGTCAGCGCCGCGCCCAGGCAGGCCAGCGCCGGCCCCGGCGCAGCCCAGATCAGCAGCTGCCCCAGCGCCTCCATCAGCACGCAATACAGCGCCACCCGCGCGCCGCCCAGCTTGTCCGGCAAATGCCCGATCAACAGGCGCACCGCAATGAACCCCGCGCCCAGGCTGGTAAACGCCAGCGCCGCACTGCCCCAGCCGCGCTGCACAAACAGCAGCACCACAAAGGCGTTGATGGCCGCATAGCCAAACGAGGCCAGCGTCAGCGCCAGGCCCGGCAGCTTGACGATGCCCAGCACCTTGTAGAACGGCACCTTCACGCCCGCCGCCACCGGCATCAGCGCGGGCCGGCGCCAGGCCAGGGCCAGCGCCCCCAGCGGCACCAGCACCGCACCCGCCGCAATGCCGCCAAAGCCAAAGTGCCCATACACCCAGGCCCCGGCCGGCGCGCCCAGGC
>CAZFKW010000079.1:0-12198 GCA_964519795.1 uncultured Ramlibacter sp.
CGGCCGGTGACGTCGGCCGGCCCGGCGCACACACCGCTCGCCGCAGGCTACAAAACAAGGCGAGCAAAAAAGCCGCGGAACGGCACAGCCCGGTCGTCTGCTAGGCTATGCGCAAGAACTGCAAGCCCGCCGATGAACCTCACCCCCGCCTTCACCTATCCCTCACAACTCGTCACCATCCTGCGCCAGCAGGGCTATGCCGTCCTCAGCCCTTCCGGGGTATGTGAGCTGACGGGGTGCTCGCTGGACGAGCTCAACCAGCTGGTTGAAAGCTGGAACGACCTACCCCCTGACAACTACCTGAAAGACGGCGGGCGCTATCGCCGGCGCAGGCACTCCTGCTTTACCGTCAACGGTGAGGAACTGCAGCAGGTGCCGCACCGCGCACACTGGCAGCCGGTGGAATACAACGCGCTGCACGGCGGCATGGAGCGCTGGTTCGAGCCCATGGAGCCGGCCGTCACCACCACCCCCACCTGGAAGAAGCTGATGCTGGCGCTGGCAGGCGTCACATCACGCTTTCGCGGCCAGCCGGCCGGCGCTGCAACCTGGTATGTTGAGGCCCACCAGTTCCGCATCGACACCACCGACGGCATCGGCGGGGCGACCCCCGAGGGCGCGCACCGGGACGGCGTGGACATGGTGGCGGTATTCATGATCGGCCGCACCGGCATCAAGGGCGGCGAGACGCGCGTGTTCGAAGCCGATGGCCCCAACGGGCAGCGCTTCACCATGGCCGACCCTTGGTCACTCCTGCTGCTGGACGATGCCCGCGTGGGCCATGAGTCCACACCGATCCAGCCGCTTGATGCGGGTGGCCACCGGGACACGCTGGTCGTCACCTGCCGCGCCGGCGCCTTCCAGGGCGCGGGCGAATAGCGGCACGGCGGGCAGGGTCGTGACGCAGATCAAGTCCACACACCGCAAATGCGTGCATGATGGGGTCTCACGCCATAGCGGCAGTTCAGGAGAAGACCATGTTCAAGCACATTCTCATCCCCGTTGACGGTTCACCCACGGCCATGCTCGCGGCGGAAAAGGCCATTGGCCTGGCCAGGGCCTTCGGCAGCGAAGCCACTGCCATCTACATCATTGACCCGTATCCGTTTGCCGGCATCGGCACCGATGCGTCGTACGGTCAGGCCCAGTACCTGAGCGCGGCAAAGGCCGAGTCAGGCGTGGCGCTGACAGCCGTCCGGGAGGCCTTTGAAGCGCAGGGCGTCAAGGTGGCCACATCGTCCGTCGAAGGGCATGCCGTGTACCAGAGCATCCTGGACACGGCCAGCCAGATCGGGGCCGACCTGATCGTCATGGGCTCGCATGGCCGCAAAGGTCTGGAGAAACTGGTTCTGGGCAGTGTCACGCAGCGCGTGATCTCCCATGCGCACGTGCCCGTGCTGGTTGTACGCAACTGATTTTTCAACACACCCAGGAAAGAATCGCCGTATGGATCTGCTCAAACACGACATCATCAATGAGTTCCCGCACCTCAAGGACAGGATCCATGAACTCAAGATGCACAACGGTCACTTCGCCAGGCTTTACACGCGCTACGACGAAATCAACCATGAAGTGCAAAAGTCGGAACTCGGCGCCAACCCCATGACGGACGAAGCGCTGGAAGTGCTGAAAAAGCAGCGGCTGAAGCTGAAGGACGAGATTGTCCTGATGCTGCAGCCGGCCTGATCGTTCAGCGCTACGCCTCCTGCCAACCTGTTGCCGGGCCGTGGCCGCTCAGTCTCGGACGTCAGCGACCGGATTGCTGCCGAAGTCTGCGCGCGCCAGGTAGCCCAGCACGCGCGACGCGGCTTCTTCAGGCGATGTGAGCTGTCCCTTGGCCTTCAGGCCGGCAAAGCTGGCCTGGTCCGGAAAGGCGGAGGCGTCAGCGCTGCGCAAATGCACCTGCATGTCGGTATCAATCACGCCCGGTGCCAGCGAGCACACCCTGGCGCCATTGGGCGAGAGCGCTTCGTCCAGCGCCAGGCAACGCGTGAAGTGGTCCATGCCGGCCTTGGCCGCGCAGTAGGCTGCCTGCGATGCCATGGCCCTGCGGCCGAGACCTGAAGAAATATTGAGCACCTTGCGCTGTGCCGGCCAGTTGCGAGTAGCGCGCAGGAAGGCGGCCGACAGCTGCATCGGCGCTTCCAGGCCAACGCGCAGGGCACGCGCCAGGTCTTCCGGCTCCGCATCGCTCAGCGGGCCGATGCGCGCAATGACGCCGGCGTTGTTGATGAGTGTCGCGCCGGCAAAGCCGGCCGGGTTCCGGTCGCCGAGCCAGGCCTCCAGCCGGGCTGCAGCCTCCGCGCCGCGGGACAGGTCCATCTGCCACTGCTCCACTGCAGCGCCGGCGGCTGCGGCGGCTGAAGCCAGCTCGTCATTGGACGTACGCGAGATGCACAGCAGCGCGTTGCCTGGCCGTATCAACTGCAAAGCCATGGCCGCGCCCATGCCGCGGGAGGCGCCGGTGAGGATGTAGAGATGTTGGTTCATCAAGCCATGTTAGCGCGCTGTCTTGCCGTACTGAAGAAGCCCGTCCTCCGGAACGACAGAAGCCTGTCATCCCGGGCTTGACCCGGAATCCATGCATGCAGGACGAGGCACATCGGACATGCCGCGGTGGATCCCGATCAGGTCCGGGGTGACAGATCACGTGGCAACGACGATGCCAAAACTCGCCTGCAAGCCGTCCGGCCCCGGCCGGAATGGCGCGGTGACGGAGCACGGTCGGCCTCGGACATGCGCCGCCAGATGAAGTCGCGCTCGTTGTGCGGGTCGCCCTGCACATACAGCTGGGTGGTCAACAGTTCGCGGTTGCCGAGCTTCACCTTGGCGTGAATGTGCGGCGTGCGGCTGCTATAGGCCACGGGGCGGATGGTCCGGAAGCGGTACGCACCGCCGGCGCCGACTGTCACGCGCCCAAAGCCCTGGAACGATGCGTCGGCCCGCCCGCCGTCACCGGGGTGGTGGTAGCGGCCCTGTTCGTCGCACTGCCAGATTTCGACCTGCGCACCGCTCAGCGGCTTGCCTTGCAGGTCGGTCACTGTGCCGCTGACCCAGGCCGCCTGCCCCTTGCCATAGTTCAGGTTGCCGTTGCGCAGGAGGTCATGATCGGAATCCTTCGGGATCTCGACGGGGTAGAACGGGCCTTCCGTCTGCGACGGCGTGGCGCGGCGGGCCGTGGGCTGTGCATGCACGCCGAGCATCAGGGCGGGGATGGGCACCAGGGCGGGCGTGAGGGTGCGGGGGTGGAGGAGGCGGGGCGTGTGGGTGGCAGGCATGGCGTGGCTCCTGGAATAAGGGGGGCGAGCAGGGCGGGGCAGGGAAGGGCTGTGAGCTGGGTACGACTGCATTTGACCGGCGTTAGTTCCTGCCTGCCCACAGGTCTGAGGCCGCTTCAGAACGGCGCCGGGCAGTCGAACGCCAGCGCCTCGCCGCTGTGCGGGTGGGTGAAGGTGAGTGAGCAGGCATGCAGCAGCAGGCGCGGCGCCCGGGCCTGCGAGGCTGCGTCGCCATACAGCATGTCGCCCAGGATCGGGTGGCCGATGGCCTTCATGTGGACGCGCAGCTGGTGGGTGCGGCCGGTCACGGGCTCCAGCGACACGCGGGTCGTGTCCCCAGCGGCGTCGTATGCCAGGGTTCGCCAGCGGGTGAGGCTGGGCTTGCCGCTGAGTGCATCAACAACGCGCAGCGGGCGGTTCGGCCAGTCCGCTGCAATCGGCAGGTCGATGGTGCTCCAGCCGGCCGCATCTGCCCCGCCTGTTTGCGGCCGCCCGGCTACCACCGCCTCGTACCGCTTGTGGATGTGGTGCTGCCCGAAGGCCAGGCTCAAGGCGCGTTGCATCTGCGGGCCGCGCGCCATCAGCATGAGTCCGGATGTCGCCATGTCCAGGCGGTGCACTACGAGCGCATCAGGCCAGCGCAACTGCGCGCGGGCAGACAGGCTGTCCTGTTTGTCCGCTCCCCGGCCCGGAACGGCCAGCAGGCCAGCGGGTTTGCAGAGCACGATCAGGTACGCGCCCTCATGGACGACGGTAAGGTCTGCGGCCGGCGCCCGCTCGCAGGCTGATGCATTCAGCATCTAGAACCACTCGATCACGCCGGATTGCAACGCATTCTGCGGGTTCGAGCCTGCCTGCCGGGTGCACTGGATCGCCGTTGCAGCGCTCAGGCCCAGCGACTTGAGCACGCAGGCCGCCGCTGTGCCGGTGCGGCCGATCCCAGCCGCGCAGTGCAGCAGAACAGCCTCACCGGCCTGCAGGCGTTGCGCGATGGACTCAATGCCCTGGCGAAAGCGCGCAGGGTCTGCCGGCGCGCCAAAATTGCGCGCGGGCAGCAGCATCCAGCTGCCTTCCGCCTCGAAAGGCGACTGCCGCTGCCGCACGGCTTCGGCATAGGCCGGAGACAGCTCTTCGACCTCTTCAACGGGCGTGAGGCAGACCACCAGGCCCAGGTTCCGGGCGCGCGCCTCGGTCACAAATTCAGCCCAGTCCAGGGACCGGCCTGGCATCGAAGACAGCCAAAGCGACCCGGGTGTTGCAGTTGGAAGCGTGACGGCGCGAAACGACATGCCGGAATTGTCAGTCAGCTTTTGTCCTACGCGCATTGCCACGCGCCGCTTGCAGGCGGCGCGTGGTGGCGTGACTACAGTTGCAGATCGCACCTTAAGACTTTAGGAGACGTCACCATGAGCCAGGAACGCAGATCAGTCAGCAGCAAGGAGGCCGCGGGCAGGGCCAAACCCGAATCCCGCACCGCAAAAGGCGAACGCCGCGGGCGCCGCGAAGGCACGGAGGGCAACAATGCCCTCCAGTCCGGGCCCGATGACAGCAAGCAGACCAGCATGCTGGACAGCGGCAAGCACATTGAAAAAAGCCCCTATACGGCAGGCGCCCAGTAGCTTTGCGGCCAAGGCGTCATGCCGCCAGCATGACGTCGCTTGAAACCTGCCGCATGACGCGGCTGGACACGCTGCCGCCCAGCAATGTCCTCCACCGGGACCGGCTTGCCTTGCCGACGATCACCAGGTCCGCCTGGCCGCGTTCCTGCTGCACCGCGATCTGCCGTGCGGTGTCGCCACGGCCAAGCGCAGTCATCACGCGGTTGCGCCGTGCCTTGAACGAGTCCGCGAGCGAGACCAGCCTGCCCTGTGCATGAAGTGTGGCCTGCTCCCGCCATGCCAGGATGGATGCCATGGATGCCTCTGCCGATCGCAGCATGGCCTCCTCCCGTGTGCTCACCGCATGGAAGAGCTGGATGTTGGGCTCTCCATCCAGCGTACCAGCCAGCTTGACAAGCTTGCGCGACACGGAAGACAGGTCAAGTGCCACCATGACCCGGCGGTATCGCGACAGGGGTTCGCATTTGACCAGCAGGACCGGGCAGCTGCATTCGCGCACAAGCCGCTCCATCGCGGTTTGCTGGAACAGGGCAGCGACAGGGTGCCCGGCCCTGAAGCCCACCACGACGAGATCTGCATCCGCCGACTCGCGGATCGCATCACTGATGGACAGGCGCGAGCCAGGAACCGGATGCACCGGCTTTTGCATCCTGCGGGACAGCCGGCGCGCCACCATGGACAGGCGTTCGTCAGGGTAGTGCAGATGGCTGTCGCCGCCGGATTCAATGTGCATCACTGACAACCGGGTGCCGTCGCGTTCCGCCAGCCTGGCGGCGCGCTCGACCGCGTGATTGCCCGCACGCGAGAAATCGGTAAGGACGAGGATGGAAGTGATTTGCATGGCTCCCTCACAAGTTGTAGTCGCCGCTGGCTTCCGGCTGGAACAGGATGGCTGCGACCTGCGCGCTGCTCTCTTCGCCGCTGGGTGTCTGCCAGCGTGCCGTGCTGCCCTCGCGCATGCCGATGAGCGCCAGGCCCACCGGCGAGAGCACCGAGATGAAGCCGCCCGCCGGCTCCGCGTCCCACGGGTAGCAGAGCACCAGTTTGTGGCGAAGGTGTGTATGGCAGTCCTCGATCTCCACCTGTGTGTACATCGTGACGATGTCTGCCGCCACCGCCCGCGGGGCGACGATATCGCTGCCTGAAAGGATGTCGTCGAGTTGCGCGACGCCTGTGGTGCCGCCAAGTTTGGCAAGACGTGCGTGATCGAGTTCGGTGAGAGTGCGTTCACCGTTGAGGGTTGCGTTCATGAAAACTCCGGTCGATGGCAAGCCCTCTGGTCACACGGGACGAGGGCTCGCGGCTGCGCGGGGCGGGTGCCCGGCGATCGATGGTTTGCGCTGAAAGGGGAAAAGGTGGATCGCCGGGCTCAGGAGTCTGCGGCCGGCTGTGTCTGCCAGGCTGCAGGCCATTGCCGGCCGGGAATGCGCGCGCCACAGCCGGCGGCGGGAGCCGCAGCCGGTGACATGAAGCAGGAATGTGGGAGGCGCATGGGGTGAGTGTACCGGGGTGTGCGTCACGGTGCAAACGGCTGCACCGGTATCCATGTGATGCGAGCTGTGATTGGTGGCGATTGCATCGCTCAGGACAATCACTGCATCCCGCATGACATCCACCTCACGCCCGCTCGCCTGGGCTTGTCGAAGGGCTTCGACAAGCCCAGCCCGGGCGGAGTTGTGTGCCCAGCCCTGTCAACATCAACGTTCAGCTCAACGCCGTGCGCCGCGCACCCGCGCAACGTCGAACTCGGTGAGTTCCGCTGCCTGGTTGCCCCAGGCACCGCGTGTGTAGCTGAGGACTTGTGCGATCTCGCTGTCGCTCAACACCAGCACGAACGGCGGCATGCCGTGGGGACGCGGATTGCCCGCTGTGGCCGGTGCATAGCCGCCGTTCAGGACGATCTGCACGAGATTGGCTGCGGCGTTCATGGTCACCGCGCGGTTGCCGGCCAGCGGCGGGTAGGCGCCGGCCACGCCCCGGCCGTCATCGCCATGGCACTGCGCGCAATGCTGCGTGTAGAGCCTGCCGCCGGGGCTCGTGGCCAGGGCGGGCTTGAAGTCTTCGGGCGGGGCGGGCAGGGGCGACTGGGGCAGGTCCTTCAGGAAGGTCGCCATTGCGCCCAGGTCGGCGTCGGTCAGGTGCTGCGTGCTGTGCAGGACGACTTCGGCCATCGGCCCTGTGACCGCGCCGCGCGCAGAGGTTCCGGTCTTCAGCAGGCTCACGATGTCCGCCATGGGCCAGTCAGCCACCCCGGCTTCTGCAGGGGATGTGAGGGACGGCGCATACCAGTTCTGCATCGGTATCAGTCCGCCACTCAGGGTCAGGGCGTCGTCAGTCGCGCCCAGTGTGTTGCGCGGCGTGTGACAGGCACTGCAGTGGCCAAGGCCCTGCACCAGGTAGGCGCCGCGGTTCCACTCGGCGGACTTCTGTGGAAGGGGCTCGTGCGTGCCGGGGCTGAAATACAGCGCACGCCACACCGCCAGCGCCGGCTGGGTGCCATATGGCCAGCGCAAGTCGTGCGGGCGGTTCGGTTGCGCAGTGGCAGGCAGGCTGCGCAGGTAGGCATGCAGTGCGTCGGAGTCCTGGCGCGTCACCTGTGTGTAGTTGGGGTAGGGGAATGCGGGGTACAGCAGGCGCCCGTCTTTTGCGCGGCCGTTGTGCATGGCGCGCCAGAAGTCGTCGGGCGACCATGTGCCGATCCCGTGTTCCCTGTCCGGTGTGAGGTTGCTGGTGTAGACGGTGCCAAACGGCGTGTCGATGGCCCGCCCGCCCGCATAGGGCGCACCGCCGCGCACGGTGTGGCAGGTCATGCAGTTGCCGGCACGGGCCAGGTAGGCGCCGCGTGCAAGGCTGTCGGCACCGACCGGGCCGGCCGCGGCAGGGAGGTTTGTCGTGGGGGCTGCTCCGGTTGACGCTCCGCCTGGTATTTCGGATGAAACAGTGGCCCGGGCCGCAGACCAGTCGCCCCGCACATTGAGGTACCAGACTGCGGCGGTGAGGACGGCGATCATGGCCAGCATCACAGCCGCCACAAGAGAAAGCCTGCGCATCATGGTGTGCCTCCGCCGGGGGCGGGCGCGCTTCCGCATTCCATGGGCAACGCGGCAGGAAGGGCTGCAACGGGCCTGGTCACTGCGGGAAGTGGTTGCGCGGCAAGCCAGGCTGCGACGGCCGACACATCATCCGCACTCATGCGCCCGGCAATCGTCGCCATGCAGTCCGGCGCGTGGGCGCGCCGCTGCGCTGTTTTCCAGGCGCCCAGTTGCGCATTGAGGTAGTCGCGCGGCAGGCCCAGCAGGCCGGGCGTGGCAGGCTGCACGCCGGTAAGCGCAGCGCCGTGGCACTGCACGCAGGCCGGCACCTGCCTTGTGGCGTCGCCGCGCAGGGCCAGTGCTTCGCCGCGCGCAAGCTGCGTTGCGCTCACCTGGGCCGGCTGCGGGGCGGGGTAGGGCACATCAAGTGATGCAAAGTACTGCGCCATCTCCAGCAGGTAGGCATCGGTCAGCGGGTCCACAAGGCGTGTCATCAGCCCGTAGTGGCGGCGCCCGTCGCGGAAGTTCAGCAGCTGGTTGTACAGGTAGCCGGCCGGTTTGCCCGCCAGGCGCGGGTAGTAGCCGTCCGGCCCGGCGCGGCCCTGCTGGCCGTGGCAGGCCGTGCAGGCCAGGGTACGCTGGGCCATGGTGTCTTCGAATTTCGGCGCCGTCTGGGCCAGGGCTTGCGGCAGTGCAAGCCCGGTGAGCAGGAGAAGCGGCGCCGCGCGCAGGAGCAGGGGTATCAGAAAGCGGATCACCCGCAGATCATGCCTCAACGCTGCACGGGCCGCTTACGGCGCTGTCAAACTGGCACGCGGAGTACGACATCTGTTTCAGGGTGGGCCACACAGGGCAGTATCCAGCCCTCCGCCTTTTCCTCGCGGCTGAGGCCGGGCCACTCGATGCGGTAGCTGACGCGGCCCTGTTCCAGCAGGCAGATGCAGGTGCGGCAGGTGCCGTTGCGGCACGAGGTGAGCAGTTCCACGCCGGCCGCCTGCGCGGCCAGGACGAGCGGGGTGTCGGCAGGTGCATCGAAGACCGGGCCATCCGGTGCGATGCGCGCCTGGAAGGGCAGGCTGGCGGGCTCAGGCATGGGGCCGGTCAATGGCGGGCAGGGGCCGGCTTCACGCGCGATTGCGTGTCAGCGCCCGCCCCACGCGCTGACCGCAAAGTACCCGGCCGTGGCCGAAACACTGGTGATGACCGCCCCCCAGGCCAGGTCGATCAGCGATATCTGCAGCGGCCAGCCCTTGAGCGTGGCCAGGTTGGTCATGTCATAGGCGCCATAGGCCATCAGCCCCAGCAGCGCGCCAAGCAGCGCCGTGCGCTGCCACTGCTGCGCATCGATGCCGGGCAGGATGGCAAAGACGATGATGCCGACCATGTAGAACGCATAGAACAAGGCCGCAGGGAGGATGCGCGGGCTGTCCAGCAGCAGGGGACCGAGCTGCGCCTTGTAGGTCGGCGCCATGAGCACGCCCAGCCAGATCCCGTCAAGGATGAGGAACACGAACAGGGTGCTGAAGTAGGCGATCAGGTAGCGGGTCATGTCGGCGTCCATGGCGGTTGGCGTGGGAAGACTCTAACTGGCCCAGGGCATTTCATTCGGTGCGTTGCAACACGGTCCGGCCGGCGCCCGGGTGCCCGGCATGATAGCGACATTGTTCAGGTGGCGTACTGCGCCAGTGCTGCATCCAGGTCGGCAACCAGCTTGCCCAGCAGAAGGTCGAACTCCATGAGTTGGGGGGCAATCACGTCAGCTGACATGCGGTGCTTGATGGCATGTTCCAGCGCGCCTGCCGAGTTGGGCAGGTCCGCCGCCCCGATGTTGCCGGACAGCGTCCGGCAGGTGCGGGCCAGCCGCTCGGCGGTGGCCCAGTCACGCTTGTCCAGTGCCAGGCGGATTCTCCCCGGCACATCGCGCTGGCCCGCAGCGAACTGCTGCAGCAGGGGAAGGTCAGCATGGCGCAGCCGGTTTTCGGGCTGGGGAGAGGGCGGGGTCAAGGTCATGGCAAGCGCTTCGTGGTTGACTCCCATATGACCATGCAGCAACGTCGCCTGCCTAAGCCAATGAACGGTGATGCACTAAGAAAATTCCTGATTCCGAAAGTATTCAGTGCGCCTGTGCGGCGACAATTGCCCCCTTGCATGCCGGCTCCCGGCTTTTCCCTCTCCAGACTTCACAACAACATGTCCAGCTACCAGGTAAGACACGCCACCCCGCGCGACGCCAAGGCCGTTGCCGAAATCCACGTTGCCTCATGGCACGCCGCCTATGCGGGCCTCATGCCAGACGAGCATTTGAAGAGCCACACCGTCGAGAAGCGCCAGGCCTTCTGGCGCGAAGCCATCGAATTCAGCGAGCCGCAGTTGCTGGTCGCCACCGAGGGTGACAAGGTCGTGGCCTTCTGCGGCTTTGACCGCTCGCGCGACAAGGGCACGCCGTCCACCACCGGCGAGATCTGGGCCTTTTATGCCGACCCTGCGTACTGGGGCAAGGGCGCAGGCCTGGCCCTGTGGGACGCGACGCTGGAGGCCTGCGTTGAAGAAGGCTTCAACCTGCTGACGCTGTGGGTGCTGCTGCGCAACGAACGCGCGCTGCGCTTTTATGAGCTGGCCGGCTTCAAGCGCGACATGCCCTCGCTCAAGACCGTTGCTGCGGGCAGCGTCAAGCTCGAAGAAATCCGCCTGAAGCGGCCCATCGCCTGAAGCGGCCTGAAGCTGCCTGACCCCCTGAAAGAAAACGTCCATGGCCTCCAGCCTTCTCGCACTGCTCGACGACATCGCCACCATCCTGGACGACGTGTCCATCCTGACCAAGGTGGCCGCCAAGAAAACCGCCGGCGTGCTGGGCGACGACCTTGCGCTCAACGCCCAGCAGGTCAGCGGCGTGAAGGCCGAGCGCGAGCTGCCCGTGGTCTGGGCCGTGGCCAAGGGCTCGATGATCAACAAGGCCATCCTGGTGCCGGCGGCGCTGGCCATCAGCGCCTTCGCGCCCTGGGCCGTGACGCCGCTGCTGATGGTAGGCGGTGCCTTCCTGTGTTTTGAGGGCTTCGAGAAGCTGGCCCACAAATTCATGCACAGCAGGGAAGAAGTGCAGGCCCAGCGTGAGCAGCTTGTCAAAGCCGTGGCCGACCCCGCCGTGGACCTGGTGGCGGTAGAGAAAGACAAGATCAAGGGTGCCATCCGCACCGACTTCATCCTGTCCGCCGAAATCATCGCCATCACCCTCGGCACGGTGGCCGGCCAGACCTTCACGACCCAGCTGACGGTGCTGGTGGGCATTGCCGCGCTCATGACAGTGGGCGTGTACGGCCTGGTCGCCGGCATCGTGAAGCTTGACGACCTGGGCCTGTACCTGAGCCAGCGCGCCAGCGCCGCGAAGCAGGCGATAGGGCGGGGCATTCTGGCCGCCGCGCCATGGTTGATGAAGGCGCTGTCCGTGGCCGGCACGGCGGCCATGTTCCTGGTGGGGGGCGGCATTCTCACCCATGGGTTTGCGCTGCTGCATCACTGGATTGAGAGCGCGGTGGCGGCCACCGCGCCTGTGCCGGGTGTGCTGGTGTCCTCCGCGCTGGACGGCCTGGTCGGGATCCTGGCCGGTGCCCTGGTGCTGGCCGGCTGGACGCTCGTGCAGCGGGTCATCAAGCGTGCATGACAACATGGGCGAAACCACGGGCCATGCCCCCCGCGCACAGTGGACCGAAGGCGGCCAGGCCCGCTCGGCGCTGTGGCGCTCCGAAGCCGGCAACCCGCCGCCAGAAAACATTGTCATTGCCGACGACACGCTGAACGCTGACACGGCCTATGGCCTGGCCCGGGATGGCACGGCCTTGCTCTGGCGTGGCGACTACCAGAATGCGCGGCACCTGATGCAGGCACTGGTGCGGCGCATTGAGGGCAAGCCGCGCAGGGCCTCCTTACGCCAGGGCCCTGCGTCGGCCGCTGAGGCTTTCCACCTGCATCGGCAGGCGCAGGCCAAACGCGCGCGGATTCTGGGCGCCGTGGTGATTCCGCTGGACGCCGACTACGGGATTCCGCTGCGGCGTGCGCCGGACATCAAGGATGCCTGCACAGAAGCATGGGGTCCGCACGACGACGCTGGCAGCCTTGTCTCCCTGCGCGAACTGCTGGGCCTCGTCGGCGCGCATGAATGGCGCAAGAAGGGTGTTGAAATCCCGCCGCTTGGGAACGCGCCCAACAACCGCATTCACGCGCACTACGGCGTGTTCTCGCCGGTGCGCGGCGAATACATCGACCTGGTTGCAT
>CAZFKW010000080.1:0-5469 GCA_964519795.1 uncultured Ramlibacter sp.
GCCGTACGTCACGGCAGGGACAATTCGAACCTGCAGCAGCCCCTATGATTGCCGCCAGAACACTGGAGAACCGAATGCATGCCTGGCTTTGCGAGAACCCCGTTGGCGTCGATGTGCTGACCTGGAAAGAAATGCCCACGCCCGAACCCGGGGCCGGTGAAGTGCTGATCGCCATCAAGGCGGCAAGCCTGAACTTCCCCGACCTGCTGATCGTGCAGAACAAGTACCAGATGAAGCCGCCCCTGCCCTTCGTGCCGGGCTCGGAATACGCCGGCGTCATCGAGGCCGTGGGCGAGGGCGTGACGCATCTCAAGGTCGGGCAAAGCGTTGCGTGCCTGTCGGGCACGGGTGGCTTCGGCACGCACACCATTGCCCCCGCTGCGCTGTGCATGCCGTTGCCGGCCGGATTCCCGCATGTGGATGCTGCGGCATTCATCATGATCTATGCCACCTCCCACCACGCACTGGTCGACCGGGCGCAGCTCAAGGCCGGCGAAACCGTGCTGGTGCTGGGCGCGGCCGGCGGGGTCGGCACATCGGCCATACAGATCGCGAAGATCATGGGTGCGCGCGTCATAGCCGCTGCATCGACGGACGAGAAATGCGCATTGTGCAAGTCCATTGGTGCTGACGCGACCATCAACTACACGACGGAAAACCTCCGCGATGCCATCAAGGCCGCGACCGGCGGCAAAGGGCCGGACGTTATCTACGACCCGGTCGGCGGCGATTTCGCCGAGCCGGCATTCCGCTCCATTGCCTGGCGCGGGCGCTACCTGGTTGTCGGATTTGCCTCCGGCCCCATTCCATCGTTGCCATTGAATCTGACACTGCTCAAGGGCGCCTCCATCGTCGGCGTGTTCTGGGGCGGGTTTGCCAAGCAGGAGCCGAAGGCCAGCGCGGCCGCCCTGGCCGAGCTGGCACAGTGGTACAGCGAAGGCAGGATCAAGCCCGTGATTGACCGCACCATGCCCATGTCAGACCTCAAGGCCGCCTATGCGCACATGGGATCGCGCGGCGTCAAGGGCAAACTCGTGATGGTGAACTGACAGCCCTCTCGGGGGGCAGCGAGTACACGCAGTGAACGAGCGTGGGGGCCACATCCCTTCGGCTATAATCGTGATCTTGCGGTGGCTGTAGCTCAGTTGGTAGAGTCCCAGATTGTGATTCTGGTTGTCGTGGGTTCGAGCCCCATCAGCCACCCCAGACAAAAAAGCCCTCCGGCAGACCCGGGAGGGCTTTTCTGTTTGCGGCAGCCGCTGATTCGGCCGGCTTCGGCACTTACTGCGTTACGGCCTGCTGGGCCAGTTCTTCCGCGGTACGCGGGGCGGGCCTTGCCACCTTGATCTGCACCTTGAAGCGTTCCTTGAGCAGGTTGTAGTAGGCAAGGTTCTCAGCCGCCGTCCACCACTGCACGTACTGACCACGGTCCTGCCTTGCAGAAGCTTCCGTCGCCGGCTCGCGCGGCACGATCTTGTTGACCCGCACGACCACGTAGCCCAGGTTGCCCATCTCGACACCCGCGAAGGCCGGCAAGGTGGACGCATCGGCGCGCAAAGCGCCATCCACGACAGCTGCCGGCAGCTTCTGCGGCTGGTCGCGCGATACGACGAGGGGCTCGGCCAGCTTTGCCGATGCAGGGTCCGCCTTCCATGCTGCAAGGCTGGCAGTGCCCTCTTTCAGCGCCAGCTCTGCGCCGCGAACGGCCAGCACGCGCTCGCGCACGCGGTCCTTCACTTCTTCCATCGGCAGGGTTCGGGCCGGCGTATAACTGACAACACGGCCGGACACCAGTTGGTTGCTGCCCAGCTCCAGCGCTTCGGTGTTGCGCTTCTTGTCCACGGAATCGGGGGCAAAGACGGCATTGATGAACCGCTCATTGGCCAGGACGCCAATGACATTGGGGCCCGGTTTGCGCGTCAGGCCCTTTGCGGTCCTGACTTCCAGCTTGAGCCGCTCGGCAATCGGCGCCAGGGTGTCGGCCTGCTCATAGACGCCGTTGGTGAAGGCGTCCGCCAGTTCGGCATATTTGCGCTGGGCCTGCTGCTTCTTGACATCTGCCTCCAGCTCGGGCTTCATCTCCTCAAAACTTCGCTGCTTGGGCGTCTTGATGTCGGTGAGCCTGATGATATGGAAGCCAAACTCGGACTCCACCACATTGCTGATGTCGCCCTTGCCCATCGAGAATGCAGCATCTTCAAACGGCTTGACCATCGCGCCACGCGCAAAAAAATCAAGATCGCCGCCATTGGGCGCCGAGCCAGGGTCCTGGGAGTTTTTCCTGGCAACCTCGGCAAAACTCTCCGGGGCTTTCTTCACCGCAGCCAGCAGTTCCTCGGCTTTTGCCTTTGCCTTGTCACGCTCGGCTGCCGGGGCACTCTTGGACGCAGTGATCAGGATGTGGCTTGCACGACGCTCCTCCTGGCCGGCAAGACGCGCGGCATTCTGGTCGTAGTAGGTTTTCAGGTCCGCCTCGTTGACGGTCAGCCCCCTGGACACTGCATCGAGGTCAAGCACCACGTACTCGATATCGGCCTGCTCGGGGGCCTGGAAAAGTGCCGGATTGTTCCTGTAATAAGTCTCCAGGTCCGCGTCGGTGAGGGTGACCTTGCCGGCGAAGTCAGACGTATTGAACCTGGCCACCTGTATCTCGCGCCGCTCGAAATAGGCATTGAGCGCAACGTCGGCCTGGGCGGCAGTGGCAAAGCCCGTGCCGGCCACGCCCTGGATGACCTGGCGGGTTGACAGGTCGGCACGAACGCGTGCCTCGAACATTTCGGGCGTCATGCCCTGGCTGCCGACAAGCTGGCGGTAACGGTCCATGTCCAGCGTCCCGTCAGGACGGCGCAGTGAGGCGATGGTCTCGTTCTGCTGCAGATCCTGGGCCAGGCGCAGGTCGCTTGTGACCAGGTGCGACTTTTCAGCTGCGGCGGCAAGGACCCTTTCGCGCACCATTCGCTCCAGCGTGGCGTACTTCGCTTCCGGCGAGTCCAGCAGTTTTGGATCCAGCGACGGCATGGAGGCTCGCAGGCGGTCCACTTCGCTCTTGTGAGCCGCATCCCACTCGCCCTGCCGGATTTCCTTTCCGTCAACCTTGGCGACCACCGCACCCTGGTCGCCTGACGACTTGTAGCCCTCAAGACCAAACAGGACGAACGAGGGCACGATCAGGATGAACAGCAGGAACTGCATGATCTTGGTGTGCTTGCGGACGAAATCAAACATGCGCGACTCTCTCTGGGTCAATCTCAAAAAAACAAAAGGCGAACAACCTGTTCGCCTTTGCATCGGGTGGTGGGTGCTGACGGTCTCGAACCGCCGACCTACGCCTTGTAAGGGCGCCGCTCTACCAACTGAGCTAAGCACCCCACCGGATCATGGTGTCAGTTCAAAGCGTCCTTCAACGCTTTGCCCGGACGGAACTTGGGCACCTTGGCAGCCTTGATTTTAATCGCAGCGCCAGTACGCGGGTTGCGGCCGCTGCGAGCAGCCCTTTTTCCCACGGCAAAGGTGCCAAATCCCACCAGCGAAACGGAGCCGCCTTTTTTGAGTGTGGTCTTGACTGCGCCAATCGTCGATTCAAGGGCGCGCGTGGCGGCGGCCTTGGAGATGTCAGCATGCTTTGCAATGTGCTCGATGAGTTCGGTTTTGTTCACAAGGGGCCCCTCGTACAGGAAAGAGTTGATCGGTCGTCTCTCTGGATGAATTCTGTCTTCCCGCCCGTTTGACAGGGGCCTTGGAAGACGGCGGTGGCAGCCGTTGACTGCTTGATGTCATTAAAGCCACGGAGTCTGACCGTGTCAATAAGGCATGCAGCATTACAACAGCGCGGAGGCGGATTCTAGTCTGTTTGTTGATCCGCCCCGGGCGTGCCGGGGCGATTTTCATTCCGCGCTGCGCAAATTTTCACGATAGCCGCAAGGCCTGCGATCGTTACAGGGCTGAAGCAATCGCCTTGCCCATGTCGGTCGTTCCTGCCGTCCCGCCGATGTCAGGGGTACGGGGCGCACCGCTTTGGGGATCAAGCACTTTTTCAATGGCTGCAAGCACCGCATCATGGGCAGCCTTGTGGCCCAGGAATTCCAGCATCATGGCACCGCACCAGATCTGACCGATCGGGTTGGCAATGTTCCTGCCCGCAATGTCCGGAGCAGAACCATGCACCGGCTCGAACAGCGAAGGCATCGTGCGCGTGGGATTCAGGTTGGCACTGGGCGCGATGCCGATCGTGCCTGTGCATGCCGGCCCGAGGTCGCTCAGGATGTCGCCAAACAGGTTGCTGGCCACCACCACATCAAAGAAATCGGGGCGCTGGACAAAGTGCGCGGTCAGAATGTCGATGTGGAACTTGTCGACGTTCACCCCCGGGTAGCCCTTTGCCATTTCGACAACCCGCTCGTCCCAGTACGGCATGGTAATGGCAATGCCATTGGACTTGGTGGCGCTGGTCAGGTGCTTCTTCGGCCGGGACTGCGCCAGCTCGAACGCGAACTTGAGCACGCGGTCGACACCTATGCGCGACATCACCGTCTCCTGCATGACGATCTCGCGCGGGGTGCCGGGGTACATCCGCCCGCCGACGCTGGAGTACTCGCCCTCAGTGTTCTCGCGCACGATGTACATGTCGATCTCGCCAGGCTCGCGCCTGCTGCCGTCACGCCTCACGACGGGGGCGATGATGCCCGGCATCAGGCGCGCCGGACGCAGGTTGATGTACTGGTCAAACTCGCGGCGGAACAGCAGCAATGAACCCCACAGCGACACATGGTCCGGGATCTTGTCCGGCCAGCCGACTGCGCCGAAGAAGATTGCATCGTGCCCGCCGATCTGGTCCTTCCAGTCATCGGGCAGCATCTTGCCGTGCTTCTCACAGTAGTCCCAGCTTGAAAAGTCAAAGTGGTCAAACTGCAGGTCGATGCCAAACTTGCCGGCGGCCGCCTCCATGACGCGGATGCCTTCGGGCATCACTTCCTTGCCAATGCCGTCGCCGGCGATGACTGCGATTCTTTTCCTGCTCATGTGTTGGTTCTCCTGTTGTTCATTTCCGGAAAAAACTGAACGCCTCGTCCAGCAGGACGTCCGGCGCTTCCTCTGCAATGTAGTGCCCGCATGGCAGGGCGCGCGCCGACATGTTGCGTGCACGTTCCTGCCACAAGGCGGGCACATCAAAACACTTCCCGACGATGCCGTGCTCGCCCCAGAGTACACGAAGCGGCTGTGCCAGCTTCACGCCGGCGGCAACATCCGCACGGTCATGCTCGAGGTCGACCGTTGCCGAGGCACGGTAGTCCTCGCAGATGCCGCGCGCTGTACCCGGGATGGCCGCGCATCGTTCATATTCCGCCAGGGCTCGCGGCGCAAAAGCCGCCAGGCCCGCGTGCCGCCTGCCCATGACGCTGCGCACGTAGGCCACAGGGTCGGACTCGATCAGCATTTCCGGCAAGGGCGGCGGCTGGATGAGGAAGAACC
>CAZFKW010000080.1:5479-12116 GCA_964519795.1 uncultured Ramlibacter sp.
TACATGGCCAGGGTGGGTGCAATGTCCAGAAGCATCAGGCGTTCAACCGCCTGTGGAAGGTCTGCGGCCAGGCGGTGAGCAACGCGAGCTCCGCGGTCGTGCGCCAGAACCTGGAAGCTGGCAAACCCCTGGTGCTTCATGACCGCCAGGGCATCCAGTGCCATCTCACGCTTGGAATAAGCCAGGTGGGCCGCGTCGGACTCCGGCCGGCCGGAATCACCATAGCCACGCAGGTCCATTGCCACAACGGTGAACTCCCGTGCGAGTTGCGGCGCGACACGATGCCACATGGCATGGGTCTGGGGGTGACCGTGCAACAGCAGCAGTGGGGGCCCCTCGCCCGCACGAACACAATGCAGCGCAACGCCGCTGCGCTCGACGCGGCCGGGAACAAATACTGGTTGCGGGGCGGGGGCCGGCATGGCTATTTCGAATTCCGCACCACGAGGCTGACGCCGAAGGCTGTCAGCGCCATTCCTGCAATGATCATCGGCGTGATGGGTTCGGCAAAGAGCAGCCAGGCCATCAGGGCCGTGCAAGGCGGCACAAGATAAAGCAGGCTGGTCACGGCTGTCGCAGCGCCGCGCTGGATCAGGATGTAGAGCAGCGAGCTGCCGCCGAGCGTAAGCGCAAGCACGGACCAGGCCATGGCCCCTATCATTCCCGGCTCCCACCGGATGGCCTCGGTCTCCAGCAGGGCCAGTGGCAAGGTAACCAGGAAGGCCGCCGCCATCTGCACCATGTTGGCCGTACGCACGTCGCAGGGCTTGACGAAGCGCTTCTGGTACAGCGTCCCGGTCGTGATGCAGGCCAGCGCCAGCATGGCCAGCATGAAGTTCAGCGCATGGATCTCGCCATGGCCGAGCTTTTGCCACACCACCATGGCCAGACCCGCAAAGCCCAGCGCCAGCCCGCCCCACTGCCGGGGCGTGACGCGGCCACCCTGCGACGACACCCAGATGGCGGTCAGCACGGGTTGCAGGCCCACCAGCAGCGCGACGATTCCCGCACCCATGCCCAGCTTGATGGCTGCCCATACGCCACCAAGATAGCCGGCGTTCATGAGTATGCCTGTGACGGCCAGATGGCCCCACTGTGCGCGGCCTGACGGCAGGGCCACGCGGGCCATGAGGGCCCAGGCCACAAAGCAAAGCACCGACAGGATATAGCGGATCGCCAGGAACTTCATCGGCGGTGAGTGGGGCATTCCGTAGCGCGCCACGATGAACCCGGTACTCCAGATCAGCACAAAAACGACCGGCATCGCCTTGATCCAGGCGTTGTCCTGCCCCGCCACATTCATTTTGCGCGGGCCCGGATCTCGGGTATGGCCTTCTGGAGGTAATACACCATGGACCAGACGGTCAACACGGCAGAAACCCAGATGAGCCAGGTGCCCCAGATCCCGGTATCGATCATGCCCGGCAACTTCCCGTCATACAGCAGGAATGGAATGGCCACCATCTGCACCACCGTCTTGACCTTGCCCACCATGTGCACCGCGACGCTCCTGGTCGCGCCGATCTGCGCCATCCACTCGCGCAGGGCGGAGATGGCGATCTCGCGGCCGATGATGATGAGCGCAACGAACACGTCCGCCCTCTCCTGGTCCACCAGCACGAGCAGCGAGGCACACACCAGGAACTTGTCAGCAACAGGATCGAGGAAGGCGCCAAACGAGGAGGTCTGGTTGAGCTTGCGGGCCAGGTAGCCGTCCAGCCAGTCGGTCAGGGCAAACACGATGAACATCGCGGTGGCGATGATGTTCTGGGTTCTCGTTTCCAGCCCGAGGTAGAACACGCCGACAATGAGGGGGATCGCAATGATGCGCGTCCAGGTGAACAGCGTGGGAATGTTGAAGAACATGCCCTGATTCTGGCACGAGCCGGACTCCGGCGCCCGCCCGGCACCTGCCTTTCAGTGCAGCGCCCGGTAAATCTCCTCGGCCAGGTCCCGGGCAATGCCGTCTACAGTCGCAATGTCCTCCACGCTGGCCGCTGCCACGCCGCGAATACCGCCAAAGCGCTGCAGCAGCCTGGCCCGGCGTTTGGGTCCGATGCCCGGGATTTCCTCCAGCTTGCTGCCGCCTACGCGCACCTTGGCACGTTTGGCGCGCATGCCGGTGATGGCAAAGCGGTGCGCTTCGTCGCGAATCTGGGCCACCAGCATGAGGGCTGCGGAGTCACGGCCCAGGTACACCTTCGGCCGGCCGTCTGCAAATACCAGTTCCTCCAGGCCAACCTTGCGGCCCTCGCCTTTCTCCACGCCCACGATCACGGCCAGATCCAGGCCGAGTTCGGCAAAAACCTCGCGGGCCATGCTGACCTGGCCCTTGCCGCCGTCCACCAGCACAAGGTCCGGCAGGCGCGGCGAGCCTGCGTCCTTCAATGCATCGGCAGGCGTGGCGTCGGGTGAGTCCCGGCCGGCTTCAGCCAGCTTGCCGTAGCGGCGCGTCAGCACCTGGCGCATGGCGGCGTAGTCGTCACCCGGCGTGATGTCATTGATGTTGTAGCGCCGGTATTCGGCGTTCTGCATCTTGTGGTGGTGGAACACGACGCAGGAGGCCTGTGTCGATTCGCCAGCCGTGTGGGATATGTCGAAGCACTCCACACGAAACGTATCCAGGTTGTCGGGCGCGAGGTCCAGCGCCTCGACCAGCGCGCGGGTGCGGGCCTGCTGTGAACCCTCTTCAGCCAGCAGGCGGGCCAGCTGGATGGCGGCGTTCTTTTCGGCCATTTCAAGCCATATCCTGCGCTGCTCGCGCGGGTTGTGCACGGCGGCAATCCTGGCGCCGGCCTGCCCGGACAGCGCCTCCATCAGCGACTTGGCCACCGGTTCACTGGTGATCAGCGCCGGGGGCACCGGCACGTCAATGTAGTGCTGCGCGATGAAGGCTTCCAGTACCTGGACCTCGACACTTGCGGGCACCGGTCCGCCAGCGGCCTCGTCCGCGCCTGCCCCGGCACCCGGACCTGCAGGGTCTTCCGGCTCATGAATGGCCCACGCATCCTCCACATGCACAGGAAAATACGCTCTGTCCCCCAGATGACGGCCGCCGCGAACCATGGCCAGGTTCACGCAGGCCTTGCCGCCCTGCACCTTCACGGCCAGGATGTCCACATCCTTGTCCGAGACGTTCTCCATGGACTGCTGGTGCAACACCCTGGAGAGCGCCGACATCTGGTTGCGCAACTCGGCAGCCATCTCGAATTCCAGCTTCTCCGCATGCGCCATCATTCGCTGCTCCAGGGCGTCCAGGACATTCTGCGTGTCGCCCTGGAGAAATGCCTGGGCATTGGCCACATCATTCGCATAGTCGCCGGGCGCCACCAGGGTGACGCAGGGTCCGGAGCAGCGCTTGATCTGGTAGAGCAGGCAGGGCCGTGTCCGGTTGTTGAACACCGTGTCTTCGCAGGTGCGCAGGCGGAACACCTTCTGCAGCATCAGGATGGACTCCTTCACCGCCCACGCACTTGGGTAGGGCCCGAAGTAATGGTGCTTGCGGTCCACCGCGCCGCGGTAATAGGCCACACGCGGAAAGGCCAGTGCCGCAGCGCCCTCCCCCTCCGCAGCCGTGATCTTCAGGTACGGGTAGCTCTTGTCGTCGCGAAACAGGATGTTGTATTTGGGGTTGAGCCGCTTGATCAGGTTGTTTTCAAGCAGCAGCGCCTCGGCTTCGGACCGCACGACGGTCGTCTCCATTCGCGCGATCTTGCTGATCATGTGGCCAATGCGCGTGCCGCCGTGGCTCTTCTGGAAATAGTTGGCCACGCGCTTCCTGAGGTTGCGCGCCTTGCCGACGTACAGCACCTGGCCTTCGGCGTCGAAATACCGGTACACGCCCGGCATGGCGGGCAGCGCGGCCACTTCACTCAACAACTGTTCGGAATGCACGTCAGACATATAACCCGTTTCACCAAGACCCATATTGTGGACAATCCGGCGTGGACAAGCGCAAGCCCATGATCTGGGACATCTTCTGCAGGGTCATCGACAATTACGGCGACATCGGCGTGTGCTGGCGGCTCAGTGCAAGCCTGGCGGCCCGCGGGGAGCAGGTGCGCCTGTGGGTGGACGACCCTTCCCCGCTGGCGTGGCTGGCCCCGCAAGGCTGCGAAGGGGTGCAAGTCATTCACTGGCGGCCCGGGTCGCTGGTCCTGGAGTCTGCCGACAGGGTCATCGAAGCCTTCGGGTGCGAATTGCCATCCGGGTACCAGGCTGCATTGGCGCGCAAGGCAGAGGCCGGCCATCCGGTTCCCTGGATCAACCTCGAGTACCTGACGGCAGAACCATTCGCAGGCCGCTCGCACGGCCTGCCCTCGCCCGTCATGAGCGGGCCGGCCGCGGGCCTGACCAAGTATTTCTTCTTCCCCGGCTTCTCCGCCAATACCGGCGGGCTTTTGCGTGAACCGGGCATCGCGCAGCGCCGGGCCGTGTTTGATCGCAATGCATGGCTGGCGGGGCGAGCAGCTGACAAGCCTTTTCTGTTACGAGCCGGCCGCACTTGCCGATTTCCTTGAAATGCTCGCTGCGGGAACGCAGCCCGTCCGGCTGCTGGTGACACCGGGCCGGGCTGCCAGTGCCGTGCGCGCCATCGGAGGGGACCGCGACGCATGGGGCCGCCTGGCCATCTCGTGGCTACCCGCCCTGCCCCAGACAGAATTCGACCACCTGCTCTGGTCCTGCGACCTCAACTTCGTGCGCGGTGAAGACTCGCTGGTACGCGCGCTCTGGGCCGGCCAACCGCTGGTCTGGCAGGCCTACCCCCAGGACGATGGCGCCCACCATCCAAAGTTGGAGGCGCTGCTGGATGTTCTTGAGGCGCCCCCCACCCTGCGCCAGTTTCACGCCACCTGGAACGGCGTCAATGCAGCGCCCTTGCCTCAACCGGACCTGCCGGCCTGGGGCGCCGCGGTCAACCTCGCGCGTGACGCCCTGCTGCGCCAGGAAGACCTGGCTGGCCAGCTGCTCCGGTTCGTGAAAAAAAAGCGTTAAAATTCAAGGCTTTGCGGAGTCAGCCAATTGCGGCGCCACCGCTTCCCCGCCGCGAGAGATGCGCCTTGCATTGAGTGGCCAAACACCTCGAAACGCTATGAAAATCGCTCAAGAAATCCGCGCCGGCAACGTCATCATGCACGGCAAGGACCCCATGGTCGTCCTCAAGACCGAATACAGCCGCGGCGGCCGCAATTCCGCTACCGTGCGCATGAAGCTCAAGAGCCTGATTGCCAACTTCAACACCGAAGTGGTCTTCAAGGCCGACGACAAGATGGACCAGATCATCCTGGACAAGAAGGAGTGCACCTACTCCTACTTCGCCGACCCGATGTATGTCTGCATGGATACCGAGTACAACCAGTACGAAGTCGAAGCCGAGAACATGGGCGATGCGCTGAATTACCTTGAAGACGGCATGACCGTTGAAGTCGTGTTCTACGACGGCAAGGCCATCTCGGTCGAACTGCCCACCAGCGTCGAGCGCGAAATCACCTGGACGGAGCCTGCTGTCAAGGGTGACACCTCTGGCAAGGTCCTCAAGCCTGCCAAGATTGCCACGGGCTTCGAGATCGGCGTGCCGATTTTCGTGGCGCAGGGCGACAAGGTCGAAATCGACACCCGCACAGGTGAATACCGCAAACGCGTCTGAAACAGCTGCGGCATCTTGAAAGGCTCCCTCCCCGGAGCCTTTTTCTTTTGTCATGGACTTTGACTTCAAGCACATCGCCGTACCCTTCCGCATGCAGCCAGGCCTGCGGCGCATGCCGGAAGGCAAAGGGCACCTGACACCGCTTGATCCTGGCGGCAGGCTTTACCAGGAAAAGCTGAAGGTGGTGGAAGCCGGCAGGAGCCTTCATGCGCTGCCGGATTTTGATGCCTGGCCTGCCTTTGATGCCATTGCGCAGCAGGCCCGCCAGGAGGGGCACTCGACGCTGCCGGCGTCGGTCGGGGACCTGCCGCTCGCCTTTGAGGAGGACTTTGCCGTCCTTGACGGCAACTCCGGCCGTCTCGCCTGGTTCTGCGTATGCACGCCCTCGTACTGGGCGCCCGAAGACAAGCTGGGCCTGGACTTCGCCGCTGTTCATGCGCCGGTCGCAGACAACGCCGCCCTGCAAGCTGCGTCCGGCCACCTTGTCCAGCTCGCCACGGGGGGTGGCCACTGGGAACGCTTCGTCTGGACCATCTCTGCTTCCAACCGGTATGACCAACACCCCGGCCGGCACTCCCGCACTGCCTGGCCCGACGCAAATAGCCCTGCCGCTTTCGCCGACGCGTGTTTCCTGCGTGCAGAGCGCCAGACCTTGATGCCCGTGGGAGGCGGCGCCCGCCAGGCCGTGTTCACCATCCGCGTGATGTTGCAGGCCCTGCCACAGGCCATCAGGTCCGCAATGGACGCTCATCGCCTGCGCGACTCCCTGGCATCCATGTCGGATGCAGTACTTGAGTACAAGAACCTCACCCCCGCCAGGGCACCACTGCTCGGCTGGCTTGACCAGACCTACCCCTGATGGACCTCATCCAGCGCATCGGCCAGATCATCATCCCGGTGTTCTTCATCGTGGCCATCGGCTATTTCTACGGCCGCAGGACCAGGCCCGACCTGAGCTCGTTCAACCGAATCGTGCTCGATGTGCTGGCA
>CAZFKW010000081.1:0-726 GCA_964519795.1 uncultured Ramlibacter sp.
GCTTCTGGACGCCTTCGATCACAGCCACCTTGCCGTCGGTCTGGATGTGCGCGCCCAGGCGCACCATCTCGTTGACATGCATGAACCGGTTCTCGAAGATGGTTTCGGTGACCTTGGACGGCCCCTCGGCCACGGCATTGAGCGCCATGAACTGAGCCTGCATGTCGGTCGGGAAGCCGGGGTATTCGGTGGTGCGGAAGGACTGGGCCTTCAGCCGCCCCTGCGACTTGATATGGATGCCGCCGTCAACAGCGCTTACGCTGGCTCCGGCTTCGCGCAGCTTGTCCACAACCGCGTCCAGGTGGTCGATGCGCCCGTTCTTCAGCACCACATCACCGCCCGTGGCCGCCACGGCGCACAGGAAGGTGCCGGTCTCGATGCGGTCGGCCACCACCTGGTGGGTGCAGCCGCGCAGCTTTTCCACGCCCTGGATGCGAATGCGGCTGGTGCCGTGGCCGGTGATCTTCGCGCCCATCTTGATCAGCATTTCAGCCAGGTCCGGAATCTCCGGCTCCTGGGCGGCGTTCTCAAGCACGGTCTCGCCCTCGGCGAGCGCAGCAGCCATCAGGAAGTTCTCGGTGCCGGTCACGGTCACCATGTCGGTCGTGATGTGGGCACCCTTCAGGCGTGTCCAGCCCTTGGGCAGTTTGGCAATCATGTACCCGTGCTCGACCACGATCTCGGCGCCCATGGCCTGCATGCCCTTGATGTGCTGGTCCACCGGCC
>CAZFKW010000081.1:736-11867 GCA_964519795.1 uncultured Ramlibacter sp.
ACACGGTGGCCTCGCCAAATCGCGCCAGCAGCGGGCCCAGCGCCAGCACAGAGGCGCGCATGGTCTTGACGAGTTCGTAAGGGGCTTCCGGCGATGACAGGCCGCCGGCGTTGAGTCGGACCGTGCCGTCGTCATCCCGCTCGGCCGTCACGCCCATGTTGCGGATCAGCTTGAGCATGGTCGCCACGTCCTGCAGGCGCGGGACATTGGTCAGCGTGACCGGCTCTGCCGTGAGCAGCGCCGCGCACAGCTCTGGCAGTGCGGCATTCTTGGCGCCGGATATCCGGACCTCGCCGTGGAGCTGCCGGCCCCCGCGAATCAGTAGCTTGTCCATGTCTGGTCAGTGTGGTGGTTGTGCGGCCCACTCGGCGGGCGTGAAAGTCTTCATCGACAGGGCGTGAACCTCGTCGGTATGCATTCTCGCACCCAGCGTGGCATAAACCCGCTGGTGCCGCTGGATCAGCCGCTTGCCCTCGAACTCCGCCGAGACGATGACAGCGCTCCAGTGCCTGCCATCGCCGTCCAGGGTGATGTATTCGCAGGGAAGACCTGCAGAGATGATGTTCTTGAGTTCTTCTGCAGTCATAGATAGTCCTGGCCGCCGCCGGGCCGCTCCCAAGGCGGCCGCGCCCCCTCGGGGGGCAGCGTAGTACACGAAGTGACAAGCGTGGGGGTCATATTCAGCCTCGGATTTTGTAGCCGATTCGAAGGAGGTGAACGGCGATGGAACTCACGACGGCAAGCGCGGTTGCCACGATGGCCAGGCTGATCCAGGGCGATACATCGCTCACGCCAAAGAAGCCGTAGCGGAAACCGTCGATCATGTAGAAAAACGGGTTGAGGTGGCTGACGGCCTGCCAGAACGGCGGCAGCGACTTGATGGAATAGAACACGCCCGACAGGAAGGTCATGGGCATGATCACGAAATTCTGGAACGCCGCCATCTGGTCGAACTTGTCAGCCCACAACCCGGCAATGACCCCCATGGCACCAAGAATGGCCGCGCCCATGACGGCGAACACGATGATCCAGATTGGCGCCACGACGCCGGGCGTGGCAAAGAACGCCGTCACGACAAGCACCCCCGCCCCCACCACCATACCGCGTGCAATGGCCGAACCCACATAGGCCACGAACCAGCTCCAGTGCGACAGCGGCGTGAGCAACAGGAACACCAGGTTGCCCATGATCTTGCTCTGCACCAGCGAGGATGAGCTGTTGGCGAAGGCATTCTGGAGCACGCTCATCATCACGAGGCCCGGCACCAGGAAAGCGGTGTAGGAAACAGTGCCATACACCATTACACGGTCTTCCAGCACATGGCCGAAGATCATGAGATACAGCATGGCGGTGAGCACCGGTGCCGCCACGGTCTGGAAGCCAACCTTCCAGAAGCGCAGCACCTCCTTGTAGAACAGGGCCTGCCAGCCGCTCATGATGCAGCCTCCGCAGCCGCGGCTTCTTCGGCCGCCGCAGCGGCATTGCGCGCCGCTTCCCGGGCCTCGGCCGAAGCGCCTGACATGACGTCGATGAACACGTCCTCCAGGTCTGCCTTGCGGATCTCAACGTCTTCGGCCTGCAGCCCGGCCTCACGGACCGCAGCGAGGTATTGCTCGATTTCACGGGCGTCATGCGCCGGGAACTGCACAATGCGCCCGGTGACGCGCGCCTTGCCGGCCAGCGCCGGGGGCAGCTCTGCATCCAGCTTGAACCTCAGCACGTTGCTGGACGCAGCCTTGAGCAGGTCGGACGTCGTGGCCAGCGCCACCACCTGCCCCTGCTTGAGCATGGCGATGCGGTTGCACAGCGCTTCGGCCTCTTCCAGGTAGTGCGTGGTGAGCAGCACTGTGTGGCCCTGCTTGTTGAGGCGGGCGATGAACTGCCACAGGGTCTGTCGCAACTCCACGTCCACACCGGCAGTGGGTTCGTCCAGCACGATGACCGGCGGCTTGTGGACCAGCGCCTGCGCCACCAGCACGCGGCGCTTCATGCCGCCCGAGAGCTGGCGCATGTTGGCCGTGGCCTTGTCGGCCAGGCCCAGGCTTTCGAGCAGCTCGTCGATCCAGGCGTCGTTGTTCTTCACCCCGAAGTAACCCGACTGGAAGCGCAAGGCTTCGCGCACATTGAAGAAAGGGTCGAACACCAGTTCCTGCGGCACCACACCCAGCTTGCGCCGAGCGGCAGCGAAGTCAGTGACAACGTCACTGCCTTGCACCAGGACTTTTCCCGACGTGGCACGGGACAGGCCCGCCAGGATGCTGATGAGCGTGGTCTTGCCGGCGCCATTGGGCCCAAGCAAGCCGAAGAACTCGCCCTCGCGGATGTCGAAACTCACGTTGTCCAGCGCCTTGAGCGGGCCTCGGGGGGACGGGAAGGTTTTGGAGACTGACTGGAAGGAGATGGCGGGCATGGGAACCCGTCATTTTAGGGGCAGGCCCCGTTTCCTGCCGGCTCGTCGTCAACAAGGCCTTTGCAGGAAGCTGTCCACCGGGGTCAGCTGGCGGGAGGCAGCAGTTCCTGCACGCCGTACAAGCCAGCCAGAGCTGCGAGCCGCGCCGGCATCGCCATGACAGCAAACTCCTTGCCCGACGCAAGGGCTTCGCGCCGGCATTCCATGAGCACGGCCAGCGCCGAAGAGTCAAACTTCTGCAATGCAGTGGCGTCAGCCACGATGGCTTTGTCTGGTGACGCCTTGAGCCCCTGCAACAGCATGCGCAGGCAGGCGGTCGCCTGGTGCGATGTCAATTCCACAGGAAGTACAAGCAGACTGGACACGGCAGGTCAGCTCTTTTTGCCGGCATTGGTCAGGTTGCGCGCCGCCAATGCGGCGATCAGGCCGTCGATGCCCTTGGCATTGATTTCCTGGGCAAACTGGCTGCGATAGGTCTCGACCAGCCACACGCCCAGAACGTTCAGGTTGTAGATCTTCCAGCCCGCGCCCTGGCCTGGCGTCTTTTCGAGCCGGTAGTCGAGCTGGATGGGGGCGCCTTTGCCCCTGACCTCCGAGCGCACCACGACATCCGTGTCTCCGGCAGCGGAGCGCATGGGTTTGACGGTGATCTCCTGGTCATTGGACACCTGTGCCAGCGCCCCGGAATAGGTGCGCACCAGCAACGTCTTGAATTCTTCCTGCAGCCGCTTTTGCTGATCCGGTGTGGCCTGGCGCCAGCCGGGGCCGACTGCCGAGGATGTCATCCGCTGAAAATTCACGTTGGGCATGATCTTGCTGTCAACCAGGGCCACAATCTTCGAGACATCGCCCGACTGGATCGACTTGTCAGCCTTGATGCTGTCAAGCACGTCCGACGACAGGCGTTTGACCAGCGCATCGGGTGCCTCGTCCGCAGCGTGCGCCAGCGGCACGGAAACGGCCGAGCAGGCAACGAGCAGGGATGCAACAAAATGGCCCACAGAACGACGATTCATGATGACTACCTTCTAAAGCGGCCAGATGGCCTGTGAACATTGGAACCGCGGGCATCCGGCAGGTTCCGGAGCGAACGCCCGTGTTGAAACAACATGCAACGCCTAGCGGACGGGCGCAGCGGCCGATGCGGGCCTTGCAGGCGCCGCCGCAGGCGGCTCCGGCAGGTCCGGCGGGTCGCCATCGTAGATTTCGGCCCGGCGATACTGCAGGAAAACGTCGCGCGAGAACGAGTATTTGTCCAGGGCCGCCTCGTCCAGCACATTGCCAGCCCGCAACACGTTGGCGCGTGCTTCGACCGCCCGCAAACCATACAGCGTGTACCGCGTCGTGTAATCGTCAACGTAGGACACAAGGTTGCCCTGGCGATCCAGCGACAGCGATGCCGCATCACGAAGCGTCGACGGCCCCAGCAGCGGCAAGACCAGATATGGTCCGGTGCCCACGCCCCAGCGCCCAAGCGTCTGGCCGAAATCTTCCCTGTGCCGCTCCAGGTTCATCTCGCTGGCGACATCCAGAATGCCTCCGAGACCCATGAATGTATTGACATTGAAGCGGAACAGGTTCTCCAGCGCATTCCGGCCCTTGAGCTGCAGGGCGCTGTTAACGGCAGACCAGAGGTCTCCCAGATTGCCGAAGAAGTTGTTGACACCCGTACGCACGAGGGGGGGCGTGACCTTGTCGTAAGCGGTGGCCACCGGCTTGAGGATGGCCGCATCCACGCCGTCGTTGAACCTGGTCATGCTCCGGTTGTAGTTTTCCCAAGGATCTCGGGTCACGCCGGTGCGCGCGCTGGCGCAGCCAGACAGCACAAACACGACTGCCAACATGCCGGCAATCCACAAGGTCCCTGTTGTACGGCGTGCAACGCCGCCGCTATTTTGAATTGTTGTTGTCATTGCCTGGGTGCACTCTCGGGAGTGGGCGGCCCCTCGGCCGCCTTGTTGTACAAAAACTGGCTGATCAGATTCTCAAGCACCACGGCAGACTGGGTGGCAGTGACCGTGTCACCCGTTGCGAGGACTTTTTCTTCAGCGCCAGCCTCGATGCCAATGTATTGCTCGCCCAACAGTCCGCTTGTCAGGATTTTCAGCGAACTGTCCTTGGGGAAAGCGTACTGGCTTTGAAGTCCCAGGACTACACGCGCCTGGAAGGTTTTGTCGTCGAACGTGATGGACTCCACACGCCCGACGACGACGCCCGAGCTCTTGACAGCCGCCTTTGGCTTGAGCCCCCCGATATTGTCAAACCTTGCCGTCACCTGGTAGGTGGACTGGAAGTTCAGGCTCAGCAGGTTGGCGGCCTGGAGTGCCAGGAAGACGATCGCGGCAGCGCCGACAAGCACAAACAGGCCAACCCAGAAATCACTTTTGGAGCGTTGCATCACACCCTCCCTGTTCAAGTTTGAAAAAGTTGTTCACCACGTCCGCGCTCCATCAGATGCTGAACATCATGGCAGTCAGGATGAAATCCAGCGCCAGGACAGACAGCGAAGCCACCACAACCGTGCGAGTCGTGGCGCGTGAAACGCCTTCTGGCGTGGGCTGGGCCTCAAAGCCCTGCAGCAGCGCAATGAAGGTCACGGTAAAGCCGAAGACAACGCTCTTGATGATCCCGTTGCCGATATCGGCCCATACATCCACGCCGCCCTGCATCTGGCTCCAGAATGCGCCGGAGTCGATGCCTATCAGCAGCACGCCGACCATCCATCCGCCAATGATGCCGACGGCGCTGAACACCGCTGCGAGCAGGGGCATTGCAATGACGCCCCCCCAGAAGCGCGGTGCCAGGATGCGGCGCACCGGGTCCACTGCCATCATTTCCATGGCACTCAACTGCTCCCCCGCTTTCATGAGGCCGATTTCGGCCGTAAGCGATGTGCCGGCCCGCCCGGCGAACAGCAAGGCCGTGATGACCGGTCCGAGTTCCCGCACGAGACTCAGCGCCACGAGCAGGCCCAGTGCATCGGCGGAGCCATAGCGCTGGAGTGTGTAGTAGCCCTGCAGACTCAGCACGAAGCCCACAAACAGGCCGGAGACCGTGATGATGGCCAGCGAGTAGTTGCCAAGGAAATGGATCTGGTCGCGCACCAGGCCAAACCGGCGGAAGGTGGTTCCGACCAATGCCACCAGGCGCAGGAACATGCGTGCACCATGGCCGACATCTGCCACCTTGGTCCTGACCGCAAACCCGACATCGGAAGGTTTCCACCAGCTCATCGCGACAACCCCCCGCTGAAGTCCTCGGCCACCGACGGGCCGGGGTAGTGGAAGCCGACCGGGCCATCGGGCAGTGCGTTCACGAACTGCCGCACCAGCGGGTCGTCCGAGTGCCGGACTTCGTCGGGCGTGCCCTGCGCGGCAATATTGCCATTGGCCAGAATGATGACCTTGTCGGCAATCCGGAAGGTTTCCTCAAGATCATGCGACACCACGATGCTGGTCAGCCCCATGGCGTCATTGAGCTGGCGGATGAGCCGCGCGGCCGTCCCGAGCGAGATGGGGTCAAGGCCCGCAAATGGCTCGTCGTACATGACCAGTTCCGGGTCGAGCGCGATGGCCCGGGCCAGCGCCACGCGGCGCGCCATCCCGCCGGAAATCTCGCTGGGCATCAGGTCGCGCGCTCCGCGCAGACCCACGGCATTGAGCTTCATGAGGACGATGTCGCGGACCAGCGGCTCCGACAGGTCCGTGTGTTCGCGAAGCGGGAAGGCCACGTTGTCAAAAACGCTCAGGTCGGTGAACAGGGCGCCAAACTGGAACAGCATGCCCATGCGCCGGCGCGCCGCGTAGAGGCTGGCGGCATTCATCTTGCCGATATCTGCCGTTCCTTCCTGCCCGTACAACAGCAACTCGCCCGACTGCGCACGGATCTGGCCGCCGATCAGCCTCAGCACCGTTGTCTTGCCACCGCCTGACGCGCCCATCAGCGCGGTGACCTTGCCGCGGGGCACGGTCAGAGAGATGCCATCCAGAATCACGCGCTCGCCATATCCGAAGGTGAGGTTGTGAAGTTCGACGAGCGATGGGGAGTTGGTGGCGGCCATAAAACGAGAAAAGCCGGAACGTCTCCGGCTTTTGAATGATAAAGGATGCGGGGATATCCCTACACCCCCTTTGGCGGAGTATGCACTGCGACTTCAGCGCGGCAGATCACTGAACCCCATCAGGAACTCGTCCACGGCCCGTGCCGCCTGGCGGCCTTCGCGAATAGCCCAGACGACCAGGGATTGCCCGCGGCGGATATCGCCTGCCGCGAACACCTTGGGAACGTTGGTGGCGTAACCGCCGGCAAAGTCTGTTGTTGCCTTGGCATTGCCCCGGTTGTCCTTGTCGACGCCAAAGCTTTCAAGGATGGACGCCACCGGGCTGATGAAACCCATGGCAAGAAGCACGAGGTCCGCCTTGAGCACCTGTTCGCTGCCCGCGACTTCCACCATCTTGCCGTCTTTCCACTCGACGCGGACCGTCTTGAGGCCCGTGACCTTGCCCTTCTCACCAATGAACTCCTTGGTGGAGATGGCGAACTCGCGCTCGCAGCCTTCCTCATGGCTGGAGCTTGTGCGCAACTTGTAGGGCCAGTAAGGCCAGGTCAGGGGCCGGTTTTCCTCAATGGGCGGCTGCGGCATGAGCTCGAACTGCGTCACGCTCACTGCGCCGTGGCGGTTGCTGGTGCCAACGCAGTCAGAGCCGGTGTCGCCACCGCCGATCACGATCACATGCTTGCCGTCGGCGCGCAGCTGGCCCTTGAGCTTGTCGCCCGCATTGACCTTGTTCTGCTGGGGCAGGAACTCCATTGCGAAGTGGATGCCGTCCAGGTCGCGGCCAGGCACCGGCAAGTCGCGCGACTGCTCGGCGCCGCCAGCAAGGAGGACGGCGTCGAAATCCTTCTGGAGTTGTTCCGGCGCAATCGTTTCCTTTGCCCAGTTCGTGACCTTGCTGCCCTCAGGGAGCTTGCCTACCATGACCCCGGTACGGAAGTCAACGCCTTCGGCCTTCATCTGCTCGACGCGGCGGTCTATGTGCATCTTCTCCATCTTGAAGTCGGGAATGCCGTAGCGCAGCAGGCCTCCGACGCGATCGTTCTTTTCAAACAGTGTGACGTCATGCCCGGCGCGCGCCAGTTGCTGGGCTGCGGCCATGCCTGCCGGACCCGAGCCCACCACAGCGACCTTCTTGCCTGTCCTGTGCTTTGCCACAACCGGCTTGACCCAGCCCTCGGACCAGGCGCGGTCGATGATGGCGTGCTCGATGCTCTTGATGCCGACCGGGTCGTCGTTCACATTCAGCGTGCAGGCGGCCTCGCAGGGTGCGGGGCAAATGCGGCCGGTGAACTCGGGGAAGTTGTTGGTCGAGTCCAGCACGGCGAACGCGTTCTTCCAGTCGGCGTTATAGACCAGGTCGTTGAAGTCCGGAATGATGTTGTTGACCGGGCAGCCGTTGTTGCAGAACGGCGTGCCGCAGTCCATGCAGCGCGCACTCTGCTTCTTCGCTTCCGCGTCGTCCAGGCCAATGACGAATTCCCTGTAGTTCTTCAGGCGCTCGGGAACGGGCTTGTAGCCTTCCTCGATACGCTCGAACTCCATGAAGCCGGTGATTTTTCCCATGATCTTGATCCTCGTGGTTTTTGTTCTGGCTGCGGCTTACTTCGCCGGCACCGGTTCATTGCCGGCAGCGGCAGCGGCCTTGTCCGTTTCCGTGGCGGCCAGCAGCTTGCGCTCATGAATCTCACCCAACGCACGCTTGTACTCGCTGGGGAACACCTTGATGAACTTCCCACGGGCGTCAGCCCAGTTGTCCAGCAGTTCGCGGGCGCGTTTGCTGCCGGTCCAGCGGTTGTGGTCTTCCAGCAGCCTCTTCAGCTGTGCCTCGTCGGTCTGCCCGCGGTGCCAGACGGCTTTGGGCAGGCTGGCCTGCTGCTCGGTGGCGCTGACCACCTTCTCCAGCGACACCATGGCGGTGTTGCAGCGTTTGGCGAACTGGCCGTCTTCGTCATACACATAGGCAATGCCGCCGCTCATGCCGGCCGCGAAGTTGCGGCCTGTCCTGCCGAGCACGGCTACCGTGCCGCCCGTCATGTACTCGCAGCCATGGTCGCCAGTGCCTTCGACGACCGCCGTGGCGCCAGACAAGCGCACCGCGAAACGCTCGCCGGCCACGCCACTGAAGAAAGCCTCGCCTGTGGTCGCGCCGTACAGTGCGGTGTTGCCGATGATGATGTTGCGGGTCGCGTCGCCGCGGAACTCGATGCTCGGGCGCACCACCACGCGGCCGCCGGACAGGCCCTTGCCGGTGTAATCGTTGGCATCGCCAATCAGGTACAGCGTAATGCCCTTCGCCAGGAACGCACCGAACGACTGGCCGCCCGTGCCTTCCAGCTGGATCCGGATCGCGTCGTCCGGCAGGCCTTCAGGTCGGTGCTTGGTCAGCTCGCCGGACAGCATGGCTCCGACGGAACGGTTGACGTTGCGGGCCACCTCGATGAACTGGACCTTCTCATCCTTTTCCCAGGCAGCTCTGGACTTGGCGATGAGCACCTTGTCCAGCGACTTGTGCAGGCCGTGATCCTGCTCTTCGACATGGAAGCGCGGCACGTCGGCAGGCACGCTGGGCTGGGCGAACAGACGGCTGAAGTCCAGGCCCTGGGCCTTCCAGTGCTCGATACCCTTGCGGGCGTCCAGCAGGTCGGCACGGCCGATCAGGTCGTCAAACTTGCGGATGCCCAGCTGGGCCATGATCTGGCGGACTTCCTCGGCCACAAAGAAGAAGTAGTTGACGACATGCTCGGGCCTGCCGGAGAACTTCCTGCGCAGCACAGGGTCCTGGGTGGCCACGCCCACCGGGCAGGTGTTCAGGTGGCACTTGCGCATCATGATGCAACCTTCTACCACCAGCGGTGCCGTTGCAAAGCCGAACTCGTCAGCCCCCAGCAGGGCGCCGATGGCAACGTCGCGGCCGGTCTTCATCTGGCCATCGGCCTGCACGCGGATGCGGCTGCGCAGGCGGTTCAGCACCAGCGTCTGCTGGGTTTCGGCCAGGCCGATCTCCCAGGGGCTGCCGGCATGCTTGATGGACGACCAGGGCGATGCACCCGTGCCGCCATCATGGCCCGCGATCACCACGTGGTCGCTCTTGCACTTGGCAACACCCGCGGCAATCGTGCCGACGCCCACTTCGGACACCAGCTTCACGCTGATGCTCGCATGCGGCGCGACGTTCTTCAGGTCATGAATGAGCTGCGCGAGATCTTCAATCGAATAGATGTCGTGGTGCGGCGGGGGCGAGATGAGGCCGACGCCCGGCACGCTGTAGCGCAGGAAGCCGATGTATTCACTGACCTTGCCACCGGGCAGCTGGCCGCCCTCGCCGGGCTTGGCGCCCTGGGCCATCTTGATCTGGATCTGGTCGGCTGATGACAGGTATTCGGCGGTCACGCCGAAACGGCCGGATGCGACCTGCTTGATGCGCGAGCGCAGGGAGTCACCGGCTTCCAGCGGGAACGTGCTTTCCTCCTCCTTGCCGATGATGTCGGAGAGGGTCTGGCCCCGGGTGATCGGGATGCCCTTGAGCTCCTGGCGGTAGCGGGCAGGGTCTTCACCGCCCTCGCCCGTGTTGCTCTTGCCGCCGATGCGGTTCATGGCGACGGCCAGCGTGGCGTGTGCCTCGGTACTGATGGAGCCGAGCGACATGGCACCCGTGGCAAAGCGCTTGACGATTTCTTTCGCCGGCTCGACCTCTTCCACCGGAATGGCCTTTGCCGGGTCAATGCGGAACTCGAACAGGCCGCGCAAGGTCATATGGCGGCGGCTCTGGTCATTGATGAGCTCGGCGTACTCCTTGTAGGTATTCCAGTTGTTGGCGCGCGTGCTGTGCTGCAGCTTGGCGATGGCGTCGGGCGTCCACATGTGTTCTTCACCGCGTACGCGCCAGGCATACTCACCGCCGGCGTCCAGCATGCCGGCGAGCACCGGGTCGTCGCTGAAGGCCGCCTTGTGCATGCGGATGCCTTCTTCGGCAATCTCGAACACGCCAATGCCTTCGACGCGGCTGGCGGTGCCGGTGAAGTACTTCTGAACCGTCTCGGTCGACAGGCCGATGGCTTCGAACAACTGCGCGCCGCAGTAGCTCATGTAGGTGCTCACGCCCATCTTGGACATGATCTTGGACAGGCCCTTGCCAACGGCCTTGACGTAGTTGTAGATGGCCTTTTCTGCCGACAGGTCACCAGGGAGGTTCTTGTGGATGGACGCGAGCGTCTCCATCGCAAGGTAGGGGTGAACAGCCTCGGCGCCATAGCCGGCCAGCACGCCAAAATGGTGCACTTCGCGGGCGCTGCCGGTTTCGACCACAAGCCCCGCCGTCGTGCGCAGTCCTTCACGCACAAGGTGCTGGTGGATGGCCGACAGCGCCAGCAGTGCGGGAATCGCCACCTGTGTCGGGCTCACGCCGCGGTCGCTAATGATGAGGATGTTCTTGCCGCCCTTGATGGCATCGACGCTCTCTGCGCACAGGGACGCCAGCTTGGCTTCCACGCCCTCGTGGCCCCAGGCGAGCGGATAGGTGATATCCAGCGTGTAGCTGCGGAACTTGCCCTGGGTGAAGGTCTCGATATCACGCAGCTTGGCCATGTCGTTGAAGTCCAGCACCGGCTGGCTGACCTCAAGACGCATCGGCGGGTTGACCTGGTTGATGTCCAGCAGGTTGGGCT
>CAZFKW010000082.1:0-5423 GCA_964519795.1 uncultured Ramlibacter sp.
CCGTCCACTGCACGGTCCAGGTGTCATTGATCGAAGATCCGCAAGACAAGGACGCCCTTCTCAAGAAGTTGATTGGCGAGCATGAGCCTGCGTATGCAGAACAATGGCGCGGGCTGGGTGAGGAGTACGCGCACAAGATGCTCGCCGGCATCGTGGCGTTTGAACTCAAGGTAACCCGCCTGCAGTGCAAGCTCAAACTCAACCAGCATCGCCCTGAGGCTCATGCAAAGATGAAGGCAATGTACAGCGCGGGCACGCCCGACGAGCAGGCGCTTGCAGTGTGGATGCAGCGCCTGGGCATGGCACCTGAAGCGGTGGAGTCCGGGCGTCCATGACGGATGCGGATGTCATGACGTTGGCCCTGACCATGGCTCGCGAGGCCGGGGCGGCCGGGGAAGTGCCGGTGGGTGCCGTGATCACCCGGCAGGGGCAAGTCATTGCCACCGGCCGCAACATGCCAGTGGCCGCGCACGACCCCACTGCCCATGCAGAGGTGGTGGCCCTGCGTGCGGCGGCAAAGGCCCTGGGCAATTACCGGCTGGACGGCTGTCAGCTGTTTGTGACACTGGAGCCGTGCGCCATGTGCGCCGGCGCCATACTGCATTCGCGCATCGAGCGGGTAGTGTTCGGCGCGGCCGACCCCAAGACGGGTGCAGCAGGCTCCGCAATTGACCTTTTCGCCCGGGGGCAACTCAATCACCAGACGGCCGTGCAGGGTGGTGTGCTCGCAGATGAATGCGGCGCCGTCCTGAGCGGTTTTTTCCGCGACCGCAGGGAGGACGCAAAGTTGAATCACCATCCATTGCGCGAGGACGCAGTGCGCACGCCGGAGGCCCGCTTTGAAGGCTTGCCGGGCTACTCCTGGAGTGGCCACTACCTGAACGACCTGCCAGCGCTGGCAGGCCTGCGCATGCATTACCTTGACGAGGGGCCGCGCAACGCGGGACTGATCTACCTGTGCCTGCATGGCAACCCGGCGTGGAGCTATCTGTACCGCAAGATGATCCCCGTGCTTGTTGCGTCGGGTGCCCGGGTCGTGGCGCCTGACCTGCCGGGGTTTGGCCGCAGCGACAAGCCCAAAAAGGAATCGAGCCACAGCTTCAGCTGGCACAGGCAGGTACTGCTTGAGTTTGTGGCGCGGCTCGGCCTGGAAAACATCGTGCTCGTGGTGCAGGACTGGGGCGGCCTGCTGGGCTTGACCCTGCCGATGGATGCGCCAGACCGCTATCATGGCCTGCTGGTGATGAACACGACTCTGGCCACCGGTGATGAGCCTCTGTCCCCGGGTTTCCTCGCCTGGCGGGAGATGTGCGCGAAGAATCCGGAGTTTGATGTGGCGCGTCTGTTCGCACGCGGCAACCCGCAAATGAGCCCGCAGGAATGCGACGCGTACAACGCGCCGTTTCCCGACCGCGGTCACCGCGCGGCCTTGCGGGCGTTCCCGGCCATGGTGCCGGAGTTCTCTGATTCTGATGGCGCAGGTGTATCGCGTCAGGCGCGCGAGTTCTGGCAGCATCAATGGAGCGGCCAGACACTTGTGGCGATTGGCGCGCAGGACCCTGTGTTGGGTACGCCAGTCATGCAAAGGCTGCGCGGCATGATCCGCAACTGCCCCGAGCCAATCGTGCTGTCACAAGCCGGGCACTTCGTTCAGGAGCACGGCCAGGGCATTGCCGAGGCAGCAGTGGGATACTTCCATCCGTGACCCAGCACATTTACATCTATTCTCCCTCCAGCGCCGTTCGCAACAAGCCGGCATTCAGGCGTGGCGTGGCACGGCTCAAGGCCCTCGGTTATGAGGTCGAGGTGGATGAAGCCGCCCTGGCGAGCCACATGCGGTTTGCCGGAGACGACGACATTCGCGTTGCCGCCATTCACCGGGCCGCCGCCAGCGGCGCTGATGTGGCTCTCATCTCCCGGGGCGGCTATCAATTACAAGGCTGTTGCCAGGGCCGTCTCAAACGGCACGAAATTTGTGGGTGTGTCCGACTTCACCGCGCTGCAGTGCGCCCTGCTTGCCAGAACCGGCGCCGTAACGTGGGCCGGGCCGGCGGTGGGCGAGGATTTTGGTGCGGAGGAGGGGGCGGACGACATCATGGAGGCCTGCTTCGATGACGCGATCTCCGGGCGGGGGGAAGGTGCCGGCTGGCAGTTGCCCAAGCCCGATGTGCTCGCCCTGACAGCGCGCAGCGGCAAGGAAGACTTGCGCATTTCCCTGAGCCATGCGACGCTGTGGGGTGGCAACCTGGCGGTGCTCAGTTCACTGGCAGGAACGCCGTGGATGCCGGCCGTCAAGGGCGGCATCCTGTTTCTGGAGGACGTGCATGAGCACCCATACCGGATCGAGCGCATGCTGACCCAACTGTTGCATGCTGGGGTTCTGGCGCAGCAGAAAGCCATCGTGCTGGGTCAATTCACCAACTACAAGCTGGTTCCGCATGACAAGGGGTACAAGCTGGCAACCGTCGTGGCCTGGCTGCGCAGCCGGCTCAAGATCCCGGTTCTGACAAATCTTCCCTTCGGCCATGTGGCCACCAAGGTGCTGCTACCCGTCGGCGCGGAGGTTGCAATGACCGTGGAAGGAAGGGACGCCTTCCTGTTATGGGGTCACCAGCACTGAGCGTTCGCCGGGAGCTCAGCCGGTAAGCCGGCTGGGACGGCTGCTGAGGCCGCCGGGCAGCATGCCTTCAAACATCAGTGTGACAGCACCAACCTGCTCCCGGGCGGCCTGTTCTCCGTGCGTCGCCGAGAGTACTGCCATCAAGTCACCGCGCAGGTACCAGAGCGCCTGAATGTCCCCGGCGTAGCGTATACGCCGGGTTATCTGCGGGTAATGCTTCTCGCCAAACTCGCCGATGCTGTCGAGCATGGACTGGCGGATATCCTCCAACCGGCTTTCCAGAACCGATTCCGACGCAGGGGCAGGCTGGCCACCCAGTAGGCTGTAAACGCTGCTTCGCAGATTCGGTTTGATCCAACGCATTTTCCTGGTCTCCGCAGGGCGGACTTTGTTGTGTCCATACAAGTTAAGCGGTGACGCCCTGAAGTGCAATAAGGATTTTGCGTAGTAGTTCACAAAAAACCACATTCAAAACAATGGCTTGGTAATCAAATGTAAAGCGTTTTCTTCATTCAGCAACACTTGCCAGTCGGCCGCAATGATGCGGTTTGCCCTAAACTCAGCCTGAACAACCAGAGCTGGCAGGGTATGGGCGCCAACACAACCGTCGTATTTGCTGACCTCACAGGCAGCACAGGCGTATTCGAAACCCTGGGCAATGCCAAGGCAACACAGGCCATCACGCGCCTCACGCAGTGGATCAGCCAGGTCTGTGAGGCCCATTCGGGCCGCGTTGTGAAGACGCTGGGTGACGGCGTTCTGGCCGTGTTTCCGGATGCTGTTGGCGCCATCAATGCCGTTGTGGAGATGCAGCGCAACCACCTCAAGCGAATCCTCAACTGGCCTCCAGCCCTGCGCATGAAGCTGCAGATCGGCGTGGCGTGCGGTGAGATCGTGGAAGTGGACGGCGACTGTTACGGTGACGCCGTCAACGTCGCTTCGCGGCTGAGCGATCTTTCCGGGGCGGACCAGATCTGGGCCACCGATACGGCCGTCCAGCAGATGTCGGCGCCTGATGGCGTGCGGTTCCGCAGTCTCGGGCCGGTGAGTATCCGCGGCAAAGCCGAGTCCCGGATCCTGTACCGTGTCGAGTGGCAGGAGGAGGTGATGTCCGAGTTCCTGACAGTGCCTGCCGCACTCCAGCAACTGCCCCGCGCGAGCATCGATGTGCCCGCCGGGAGGATCGACTTGTCATGGCTGGATATCAATGCGTCGTTCAGTTCGACGGACATGCCCATCCATCTCGGACGTGACGAGGATGAAGCCGATTTTGTAGTCAACGACCCCCGCGTATCCCGGCTCCATGCAGGCATTGAGTGGCGCAACGGCAATTTCGTGCTGACAGATGTCAGCAGTTTTGGAACATGGGTGCGGTTTGCCGGATCTGGCGATTCGGAAATTGCCTTGCGACGCCAGGAGTGCGTGTTGCTCGGGAATGGGGAGATCGCGCTGGGCGCGCCATTCTCAGACTTCAGCGTGCCCACTGTGAACTTCAGTCTGTCCAGTATTTGACATGTTTTCGTCATGAATGTGACATAAATCACCGGCAGTACTCGGCAACAAGGATGTAGGGGTTTCATTTTGGTACAGTAGCGCCTGTCTACAGGTGTTGCAGTGCGTCAAGTCTGGTCGGTGTCGGTTTTGCATGGCAAGTTGGCATGGCTGCGAGCCATTCTTGTGCTGGGCGTCGTTCTTTTCGCTTTGCATGACCCGGCACGCGCAGCCACCTGTTTTGCAGTGGATGACGACAGCGGGTACATCGTGGTTTTCAATCGCGATCCTCCCGCGACCATCCGTTACGCCGCTCCGATCATTGATCCGCAAACAGGTACCACGCTTGCTGCCGAACTTATCGAGTCCGCCTACTTCGACTCGGTGCAGAACCGGTATTACGTCGTCGTCCAGAAAGCCTTGAACCAGTTCGGCTACATAGATCCGTTCAACGGCGATTTCATTCCTGTTTCGCTCAATATGGGCTTCGCGGCGACACCCACCGCAGTACAGGTCGGTGCGGGAAATGGCGCGACCGGCATTCGTGGGCTGACACGAAATCCGGTCAGCAACCGCTGGTATGTGATCGATCAGAGCGGTCGGTTGTTCGAGATCAACCCGTCGACAGGCACGTTCGTGCCCGGCGCGTTCAACGGAGTGGATTACATCCGCGTTACCGGGCCGACAGGAACAACCTACACCAATATCGAGGACCTGGCGTTCGACGCCAGTGGTGAGCTCTTCGTCGTCAGGAACGATGTGGGCACAGAGCAGTTGCTGCGCAACGTGAGCCTGATCACGGGGAGGGCGGCGGCCACTGCAAACATTGGCATTGACGAGACGGAAGGCCTGGCGCTGACGGATGGCTCCATGCGGGTCATCATCGGCCAGAACGGCGCCGCCGCCCAGCGGCGCAATTTCTATCAGATCAACACCACAACTGGCGCAACGAGCCTCATCTTCAACCTTCCCAGTCCTACGGGCACACCTGCTGACTATGAAGCGCAGGGTTGCAACGACTCTGCGCCAAGGGCCGACCTGGCTGTCACCAAGACTGTCACGCCCGCAGCGGTGGCGCCGGGCGGTACATTCACCTACACCGTCGTCCTGGTGAACCAGGGGATTGACCCGGCCTATCGCGTCCAGGTGCGGGATGTCCTGGATACCGGCATGAGCTTTGTCAGTTCGACGATCGGGGTGAGCTGTACGGTCTGTTCCTTTGACAATGCATCCGGAATCTGGACAGTCGATGCCATTGACATCGGCCAACGCAGGACGCTCACCCTGGTTGTGTCCACTTCCGGGGTTGCGC
>CAZFKW010000082.1:5433-7866 GCA_964519795.1 uncultured Ramlibacter sp.
ATGTCAACAACCGGGTCCAGGTGGTGCAGTCCTGTGACTCCCCGGCAGGTGCCTGCGTTGCCCTCGCGGACTTCGACTCGACGCCCGACAACAAGTCAGGCAGCTGGACTCCAGCGGAAGACGACGAAGCCATCGCAGGGGCGCTCGTGACCACGGTTCCTTCAGTGGCCAAGTCCTTCCTTCCGACCAGCGGTCTGGCGGGACAGACGGCAACACTCCAGCTGACGCTGAGCAACCCGAATACGTCCAGCAGTGCGACCCTGACCTCGGCTTTCATTGACACATATCCGCCGGGCATGGTCAATGGCCCCATTCCAGCTCCCGCCACCAGCTGCAGTTCAGGGGTGGTCACGGCGGCAGCCGGAGGCACGAGCGTGACGCTGGGCAGCTCAGCCGTGATTCCGCTCAATGGGGCCTGCACAATCACGGTTGTGGTGACCGCGCCCACTGTAGGCGTCTATACGAACACAGTGGCACCAGGCGCACTGACGGTCAACCTGGTTGTCACGGGGGTACCGGTTGTGGCCACCAACCTCGTCGGCTCGACAGCCCAGTACCAGGTGACGCCTGCCAACGTCAACGTCACCAGGACTTCACGCCTGACGGGGTGTCGCCCTCGGCCACCAGTACGCTCAAGATCACTTTCAGCAATCCGACCTCAGTCGCGGGCACCTTCAGCAGCGGGTTCACGGACACGTATCCCGCAGGCCTGGTCAACTACAGCACGCCCAACGCGCAGACAAGTTGCCCGGGGACAGGTGCTCCAACTGCCGTGGCAGGCGGAGGGAGCGTGTCGCTGCCAGGCACACGGGCTGTACCAGCCCTGGGCAGCTGCACATTGACGGTGGTGGTGACGGCATCGACCAAGGCTGCTTACACCAACACCATTCCGACAGGCAGCGTGACCACCAGCGTTGGTTCCAATCTGGGTACAACGTCCGCCGTGCTGATAGTTGACGCGCCCAGTGTGTCCAAGAGTTTTTCCCCGGCAGCCATTGCGACAGGAGCCACTTCGACGCTTGTCATCACGTTTTTCAACCCGCTGTCATCGGTTGCCACCATCACGCAGACGTTCAAGGATGTCTATCCCGCAGGGATCATCAACTACACAACGCCGGCGGCTGCCGATACCTGTGCCGGCGGGGGCCCGACCGCGACAGCAGGGCGGGGGACCTTGACAATGCCAGTCGGGATCCAGATACCGGCCTTGAGTACCTGCCAGGTGTCGGTTGTCGTTCGCGGAACGCCGTCTGCGAGCCTGACGGGTACGTTCCTCAACACTGTGCCGGCTGGCAGCCTGACGACGACATTGGGCAGCAACACGCTCCCGGCCGAGGCAACACTGACGATATCCAACCTCGCGGATCTGCGCGTCACCAAGGTTGGCAGCCCTCTCAATGGTTCGGCGACGACGACGATCAGCTACACAGTGACCATTGCCAATTTGGGGCCGGGGAGTGTCACCAACGCAACGTTTTCGGATACTTTCGAGGGGCTGACGCTTCTTGCGCCCATCACTGTGACCTGGGTCGGTGCGGGGGCCGGTGTGACCAACAGCGCGACAAGCATCGTGACGAGTTCGACGTCCATCACTGCGAACGTCAATCTTCTGGCCCGGCCAGCCGGCGACCGATACATCCAGATTATTGCCAGGGCGCTTCCTTCCATTTACAGCGGGTTCATCACCAATACGGCTTCGGTCAGCCCGCCCGCAGGCACGACCGATGCGGTGCTCGCCAACAACACGGCAAGTGTTGCGACCTTGATCACGCCCACGGCGAATCTTCAGGTGACCAAAACCAATAATGTGACCAGCCAGGCGGCCGGGGCCACCTCCAGTTACACACTGACATTCACGAATCTCGGGCTGTCGCCTGCGGACGGCGCGGTGATCAGGGATACGCCAGGCGCTGGGCTTGTTTGTACATCTGTGACCTGTTCGACCACTGGCGGCGCGCTGTGCGGTTCAGTATCAGTCGGCGCATTGGCCGCAGGACATCCAGTGCCGAGTTTCCCGGCAGGGAGTACCGTGGTAGTGGCCCTGACATGCGGAGTCACGGCGACAGGCCTTTAGGCGTCCGACGTTTTTCGATGCGGATATATTTATTAACATAATATACATCGTATGTCTAGCATCATGAATCGCCTTTGAACATCGTGGCCGCTTGGGCAGGTTCAAATTGAGGCCTAGTCCAGGAGACCTAGGGAAACAGACTGCTTGCTTCGCACATGGGTGCCTAAGAGAATGGCGCGCACAGAACTTGAGGAAGTGCCGTCATGACCCTACCGGACCCATCCACCCAGCAGCAGCGCGGGTTGGCGCTTGATGGCCGCGTTGGTCTCCGGTCGGGTTGTCGCTCCAGCTATCTTCCAGAACATGTGGGCTGCGCCATGACGCCCATGTCGTCCATTGCACTGCTGATCGCCTCGCAG
>CAZFKW010000082.1:7876-11848 GCA_964519795.1 uncultured Ramlibacter sp.
GCGCCATGACGCCCTCGAGCCTTCGACAACGCGGCTTCTCGCTGGTCGAGATCCTCATCTCGATTGTCATCCTGTCCTTTGGCGTGCTAGGGATGGTCGGTCTCCAGGGCGTTGCACTTCAGGTCAATCGCGACGCGCACCTGCAATCAAACGCAGTGACCCTTGCCAGGGAGCTTGCCGAGATGATTCGCGGCAACAAGGACATCGGCTTGCTCAGCAGCGGAAATCCTTACCTGGGCGCATTTACCTCGCCCTTGAAACCAGAGGCAAGCTCTTTCTGCCTGAACGTCGGATCCTCTGCATGCAGCACACCTGAAGACATTGCCCTGGCCGAAATGACAGAGTGGCTGGCCCGTGTTGAACGGGAGCTTCCTGGAGCTCGCGTCACGACCTGCCTGGACACAGCGCCCTTCGACAACCGAGGAAGGCCGCAGTGGGCTTGCAGTGCCGGGGCAGGCGCCGCGGTACATATCAAAATTGGCTGGACCAGAAATTCCACGGACCGCTCACGCAACAACACGGCTCCGGTCGATCTGGCGGTGCGTCCCGGCGTTGTGATCCCGGTGACGCCAGGGAGTTCGGCATGACGCGCAGGACCAATGGCCGCGCGTCACAGCGTGCCTTCACGCTGGTTGAACTGCTTGTCACCCTCGCGGTCAGCACCCTCGTCGCCCTCGCCGCCCTTTCATCATTGCTGGTCAGCAGGCAAGGCTATGCGTCAGTGGATGCGGCGTCGCAGTTGCGGGACAACGCAAGATTCGCTGTCGACAGGATCCAGCGGGTGGCCGTTCAGGCGGGATTCAAGGACATCAGATACGCGGCCACCACCCGGCCATCCAATGCAGTGGGCGTGGCCGTCGATCCGACGACGCCTGTTTCAGGATTCAACAACGCCACTCCCGATGCTGCGGACCCCTCCGCCAAGGCCGTCGCGCGCTCCACCGGGACAGTCGGGTATGGCAGCGATGTGTTGATCGTCCGGGTACAAACGCCTGAAACCTTTCCGGGCTCAGGTGTGGCGGATCCATCGATGATCGATTGCTCCGGCAATCCGTCGGCCACCGTGACTGCCGATCGCGATGCCGCAGTCAGCAGCATCATTCACGTGGCTGAATTCCGGGGAGAGCCGTCCCTCATGTGCACGGCGGTCAGTGCCGACGGAACCATCAGTCCTCCAAGGCCCATCGTTCAAGGTGTTGAGAATTTCCAAATACTGTTCGGGGTGGATGGCGTTGTGGCCAATACGGCACCTGCGGGAGCCGCTGACTCCATCGCCGATCAGTATCTCCGTGCTGATCAGATGGTGGTGCCCGGGGACAGCGCCGGGACCAGCGCCAACTGGCGCCGGGTCCGCAGTCTGCGCGTGGGGATGATCCTTCGGGCACAGTCCCGATCTGCAGTCGATCTGGCAACCCGGCGGTTGTATCCGTTTGGTCAGGCGCCAGCCAGCTCAGGCGGCGCCCCTGGAACCGCTCTGGCATCCCAGAACGATCCGGGAACACTGTTCGACCCGCCCGCTGACGGGCGGCTTCGGCAAGTCGTGACTTTCACCATTCACTTGCGTAACGAGCAGGGGCTTTGACAATGATGGCTCCTTCAACACATACCGGCGCATCCCACAACTGGAGCAGGCAAGGGGGTGTCTCGCTGGTAGTCGTCCTGATCATCCTCGCGGTCGTGTCGCTGCTGGGCGTCGCCGCCATCCAGATCGCGGGGATGAGTGTCCGCAGTGCCCGCAACGACCGGGACCAGCAGATTGCCTGGCAATCAGCGGAAGCAGCGCTGGTCGATGCGGAGTTCGATCTTTTCGGACCCGGACCGTCCAAGCGCCGCGATGTTTTTGGCGACATGCCCGACCTGACGGCGTTCATGGAGGGATGCGGCACCACCGGCAAAAGCGTCGGCCTGTGTCACGCAGCAGGTGTCGGGCGGCCCGCGTGGATGACGGTGGACTTTGAAGCCACGGGAGCCGGCGCGCCCACCGCACAGTTTGGTGCCTTCACAGACCGAACCTTCCAGGCCGGGGGTGCCGGTATCCAGCCCGCGCGCGCGCCACGCTACGTGATCGAGGCCATACGCGACCCCAACGACAGGGATCTTTCCAGCACCCAACCCAAATACATCTATCGGATCACCGCGATGGGCTTCGGTCCGCGTGTGGATATCCAGGCTGTCCTGCAAATACTCTACCGGAACTGAATCATGCAGAAACCTGCTTACCGGAGGAACGGCTTCACCCTCATCGAGATGATGATCGTCGTTGCCGTCATAGCCATTGTTGCGGCCATCGCCATTCCCGGCTATCAGTCATCAGTCCTCAAAGGCAAGCGGGCACAGGGGCGGACGGCGATCGCCGAGCTGCTGCAGCATCAGGAGCGCTACATGACACAGAACAACTGCTATCTTGCCTTCAAAACTGATGCATCGGGTGTCGCAACTCCGCTTGCGCCGACGCCGGCCGGGGCGTGTGGGGGCATCACCGCAACGGACGTGCCGTTCAAGACGCTGTCTGGCGACAACCTGGCCAACTCCGCCTACCTGCTGTCCGCCGCAGCGTGCACGGTGGGAGGCTCGACGCTCTCCATCGCGGACTGTGTGAACGTGACTGCCACCCCGGTAAATGCAGATCCCCAGGTCGGGGCTCTCTCGATGTCAAGCACGGGCGTCAAGGACTGCACTGGAACCTCCAGATCCACCAATTCATCCCTGTGCTGGCCATGACCACTTCACCCCAGAGAACCTGTTCTGCGAACAGGGGATTTACGCTCATCGAACTGATGGTGACCCTGACCATTGGCGCCGCCCTGGCCATGGCCGCAATACCTGCACTTCGATCCTACGTGCGCAATGCCGAAGTCGTGTCAGTCAGCAACACCTTTGTATCCGCCATCAATGCGGCGCGCGGTGAAGCCATGAAGCGCGGCATGAATGCAATGATCGTCCCTGTAGATGGCAGTCGCTGGACATCGGGCTGGAACATTTTTGTGGACCGCGATCGGGACTTTGCCTACAGCGCCAAAGACCATGCCGTGTATGTCCAGATGCCGCCCGCGTCATTGTTGCTGGTCTCGGGTTCCGGGACTGCGGGCGGCCCCTCCCCTTACCTGCTGTTTGACGGATCGGGCTACTCGCGGACCAAGGAGGGCGGCTTTGCAGCAGTCTCCCTGACCATCGAACGCAAGGACGAACCGGCAACGCTGGATTACACACGCCTCGTGAAGGTTGCGCAGACTGGCCGGCCCCGTGTCTGCAAGCCCGCCAGTTCATCGGATTCCAGCTGCAGCGTCTCGCTTGAGGACTGAACAGCCGGCAGGACCATCGCGCAGGTGCCTGCCACCGGAACGCGAGGCGCCTGCATCGGCCATATCCCCCGCTATGATTGCGCATCACTTACGGAGAGAGTCATGGCCAAGGGCGAGCAGCGAAGCAACAAGATGCAGAAAAAACCCAAGAAGGATGTGTCGCCGCCTAAACCCGGCGGCCCGTCAGACCGTCCGATGCCGCCAGTGACCACGATCATTCCGCGCGGCAAGGAAAAGACCAAATAAGGCTGGGCGGCGCCTACCAGCGGCCTTTGGGCTGTGCGCCCCGGATGGCTGCTGCGATCATGTCCGCAACCTCAGTGCGGCCTGCACGCTGGGCAAAATCAATGGCGCTCAGTCCCTGCATGTTCCTGAGAGACGGGTCTGCGCCTGCGTCCAGCAGCAGCCTGACGGCCGCCGTTGTGCCGTAGTGCGCGGCCATCATGAGCGGCGTTGTCTTGTTGGGCGAGTCCGCGTCAATGTAGGCATGGTGGTCCAGAAGCAGGCGCATGATCTCGACATGCCCGTGCGTGGACGCATAGTGCAATGGCGTCCAGCCTGTCTTGTTGACGTCGGCATCACGTTCAACGAGCTTGCGGGCTATCTCCACATGGCCGCGCAGCGCAGCGATCATCCAAGGGCTTTCATCCGCCAGGTTCCGGGTCTCGAC
>CAZFKW010000083.1:0-247 GCA_964519795.1 uncultured Ramlibacter sp.
ACCAACCGTTCCAGTCGCCAAGGCTGGCGCCGACGGTGCCTCAATTCATCACGCCAAGGAGGCCATAGTGACACCAGCAGATGCCGCCAGAAACTTCTTCCAAGGTGCAACGCACCTGTGGATTAGTGCGCCAGACTTCAAAGGGATTGAGTCGAGCATGTCTCTCAACGACTGGTTCGATGCATCTCTACGCGAGCATCTGCCAACCATCGCGCGCAAGCGTGGTGCCGATGCCTATATTGGCCTG
>CAZFKW010000083.1:266-11773 GCA_964519795.1 uncultured Ramlibacter sp.
CAGGTTGAGCTGGCTTACAAACAGTTCGAAAAGGGTGATGCAGAGGCCGGGCGCGACAGCATGGTCGAGTTGCTGAATCTGATTCACACCCATTTGCACCTGCCCAGCAAGCATCAAGTCACCGAGTTGATCGAAGAAAGCAAGCAAACCGAGGGATAAAGCCTCACCTAACCCCTTAGCCGCTAAGGACTGGGGTTCAAACAACAATTGTCCTGTCCGCATTCCCGCCGCACCGACACCTTGCCTGAAAGTACCCCTTTTTTGAGGATTTCTTTCGCAGGCTGCGTCAAGAATGCCAAAATTACGCACCGATGGTTGCGATAGCGGCAGTGCCGTTGCTCAAATATTGAGCAGTTTCCGTCATCGAGCCGAGTTCATTCCTGCCGCAATGCGGACAGCAAGGAATTCTTGCCGGGCGAGCAGTCAGGCCGGCTGCCGGCTATCGTCAAACGCGCAAGTTCGCCAACAAGCCATCCAGCGCACCGACCCATTGAACATCCGCGCACGCGTGAGCGTGTTGCACATCCGCCATCGTCCGGCCATGCCACGCCTCGTCGGGCGTCAGACCACTGAGACTCTGATGCGGACGCGCCGTGTTGTAGAACTCCGTGAATTGATCGAGGGCGGCCTGTAGAGCAACGGACGTTGCGAGGCGCATCTGTCGAAGCGGTGCTTTCAGAGTCCACCACAAACGCTCCATCCGTCCGTTGTGCCAGGGTTGATAGGGCGGGCCGCGGCGGTGGGCGATGGCCAGCGCCGCCAGCGTCATGCGCCACAGCGTGCAAGTGAACATGGATTCGTTGTCCTGTCCGCGTGTCCGCGACACCAATCCGATCGTCTCAGCACGCAAATTTCGCTCAGTTTGAGCCTGAGTTGCGACTCGGGCCTCTCGATTTTTGCAAGCTGAACGTGATCCGGTCGCCTCAAATGACGCGCAAAGGCTCAGTTGCCGACATTTGGACGCACCTTCGCCGTTGTCGGTGCGGACAGGGATGGAATTGAAGCAATCCTGCTGCTCTGACTACCTCCTGACGTGAAACCCGTGCAGCAGGCCATCCAGCGCTGAGACCCAGGTTACCGCTTTAGGAGTTCTGGTCCGCAGCTCCAGCCAGGTTTCCCCCCGCCATGCCATGACCGGCGTCAAACCGTCCAGGTTGCGGTGCGTACGAATGTGGTTGTAGAACACACAGAACCCATCCAAGGCGGACTGCAACCCGAAACGATCCGGAATGACCAGTTGGCGCAGCGCCGGCTTGAGCGTCGCCCAGAACCGCTCAATCCGACCGTTCTGCCACGGTGAATTTGGCTGCGTGCGCTGGTGCCTGATGCCCAGAAGTTTGAGTGCCGTTCGAAATACGAAGCTCGTGAAGACTCGTTCATTGTCTGTACGGACGGTGCGCGGCTTGCCGAACTCGCCGATGGCCAGGCACAAATACGCCAGCAATGTCCAGCTGCGCTTGTTGAGTAGCGCCTGAAGACGAACGGTCACACGAGAGCCATGATCGATGATGCCCAGGATGCAGTGTTGCTCGTTGGCCGCGTCGGAGATGCCCGTCATGTCCAGCCCCCAGACCTGATTGACCGGAACCAGCGTGGGTTTGCGCCGACGCAGGTTGCGGCGGGCACACTCAATCTCGTGCCGATGAGGCTTGACGAATTCATATACCCAGGTCTTGCCCACCACCATGCGCGCGCTGTGTATCAGATTGAAGGCGTCAGCAATGCGCCGGCAACTGTACGCAGGAAGATGCGCCGCCAGACGCAACACTTCAGTGCATACCCATTCTGGCTTGCGGCGCGTTCGTAGAGGCGGGTCGACAGCGGTTAATTTATGACGGAATTGATGCCGGGCAAAAGGCTTGAACCATCTGCTATGAAGGCCAACGAACCAGGCTTTATTGAAGTAGCCTAGCAAGAGGATGACAAGCGTGAAGAAGCCAACGACTGAGTTCATGCTGAGCATGTCCGCAGGGAAGCATCATAATTTAGCCGATGTCCCTGCTTGGCCTATAACGCGCCGGGAAGATTGAGGGACGTGGCCGACGGCCGGACCCACGTCACCATCGACTACGACCTGGTGGGTAACCGCACCCTGATCACCACCCACGTCAACACCATCACCAGCACCGGCGACACGAGCCAGAACACGGCCTGCCCACTTCCAGTACGACGCCATGAACCGCCAGACCGTGAGAGAACCGGCAGCGCGGCCGTGGCGGCACGCAGCATGTCGTCGATGTATCGCTGTGCCGGTCTGGCCGGAACCTTCAGGACGGCCGCCGCCTGAATCAGGCTTGAGCGCGTGACCTGGCCAAACGTCCTGGCGCCCGGCAATGCGAAGGCCATGGGTACGTCGAGCCATCGCGCCTGCCCGTCTGCCAGAGATTGTTGCCTTCAGGCAGCGTGCCGACCTGGCGTTGGCCAATCAGGACCTGAAGGCTACGCATCCTTTGCGCCCCCATTGGCGCGTTTGGCGCGAATGGCCTTGAGCTTGTTGAATTCATCAATGGCGGCGTCGGGATATCGGCGTTCAGGACCACGCCCGCTTGCTGCAGCAGCTTGAGGACCAGCCCGATCTGCGCTGTGGGTTTGCCGTTTCTCCACATCTGAAGCGAATTGTTTGCTTACCCCCACCGTTGCGGCAAAGTCGTCCTGACGGACGTTGTTTTGTTTGCGGACGGCGCGAAGCAGGAGGCCCAAGTCATCAGCGGTGTGGACGCGATATTTCATGAGTAATACCTGTGATCGTAGGTACTATGGTCATAAAAGTGAGAGATTTCAAAAAAATACCTGCGAGCGCCTACTTTATGCCAGGCCGCTCAACCACGCCATCGACGCTTGCAGCTCCTGCGGCCTGATCTCGTGCACACCGGGATACTCGCGATACGTCATGGCCAGCGGCAGCTTCGCCACAAAATCGCGAATGCCGTGCGCGCTCGCCAGCGGGATCACCGGGTCCTGAACACCATGGCTCACCCACAGCTGCTTTCCCTCAAACGCATCAGGCAGCGCGACCATTGGGAGCGCCTGCGGCAGCAGCCTGCTGTGCCATACCAGCGCAGCATGCAAAAGGCGCGGCTGGGTGAGCAGCAGCGTCAATGACATGATGCCGCCCTGGCTGAAGCCGCCCACCACCACGCGGCTGGCCGGTATGCCCAACTGTGTGGACGCAGCATGCACCACCTGGCCCACCTGGGCGCGGGCCTGTGCTTCCTGCACCTCGTTGATAACACGCTCGCCGCCAGGCTTGATGCCGAATTCGAACCACGCATAGGAACCGCGCCCGAGGGTGTTGGGCGCACGCAGGCTCAGCACATGGAACTGCGGCGGCACGGCTGGCGCCAGGCCGAACAGGTCCTGTTCATTGCTGCCCACGCCATGCATCAGCACCAGCAGCCAGGGCTCATCGTCCGATGCGGCAGGGCGATGCAGGTGGGGCAGCGACAGGTCAAGCTTCATGGTCATGCGGATTCCCCCCGGTTCAGTGCATCGCAAATGAAGCCATGGACAGCATGCTGTACATCACCTCGCGGCTGATGTACTCAGGCTTGCCGCCGCCCTCCTCGCCAAAGCCGCCCGCGCCCAGCGCAAAGAAGATCGGCAGGAAGTGGTCTTCCGTCGGGTGCGCGCGCTCAGCATGCGGCGCCTCGCGTCGGTAGTCCAGCAGGGCCTTGAGGTTGCCTTGCGTCACTGCGGTTTCAATCCAGTTGCTGAATTCCAGCACGTACGGCGCCGGCTCGCGCGCGCCACCAAAGAACTCGGCCAGGTTATGCGTCATGCTGCCGGAGCCCACGACGAGCACGCCCCGCTCGCGCAGGCCGCGCAATGCCTTGCCCATGGCAAACACTTCAGCGGGGCCGTAGCTCGCGGGCAGGGCTACCTGCACCACCGGCACATCGGCCTTGGGGAACAGGTGCATGAGCGGCACCCAGGCGCCATGGTCCAGCGGACGCTTTGGGTCGGCTTGCGCTTCGATGCCGGCGTCATTCAGCATCGCCATCACTTCCGCAGCCAGGGCCGGATCGCCAGGGGCGGGGTACTGCAGCTCATACAGCGCCGGCGGGAAGCCGCCGAAGTCGTGCCAGGTGGCAGGCGCCGGGTTCGTCATGACGGCCGGGTTGCGGGCCATCCAGTGCGGCGACATGACGACGATGCCGCGAATGCCTTCAGGCAGAGCCTCGCCAAAGCGCGTGAGTGCCGGACCGCTGGTGCCGGGCTCAACGGCAAACAGGGGCGCGCCGTGGGAGATGAAGAGGGAGGGAAGCAGGTTGGAAGACATGTTGAGTCCTTTCAGGAACGCATGCCATTGACTTTATCTGTCCCGACACCAAAGATAAACAGCCAATTCGGCTACTCATTGTCTCCTTTTCAGGAACTATACCGATTGCACTGCATGGCTCACCAACCGGGTATTCCGCCGGGGCGGACGGCTTCACCCCATACAACACTGCGGAACACAGAACGTCCACCGTGGCACCGGCGCCCGCGCAAATGCCCCGTACTTCATGACCCGTTGGCGCATGGTCACGAGATTCACTGCCGTGTCACGTTCAGGAGATGCAATCGCGTGTGCAGGCCGCAGGAGGTTGTTGTGCTGCTACAGAGAACAGAAAAGGCAAGAGTCGAATTGCAGCCCGGTGTACGAACACTTGGCTTGCGTGAGCGCAGCATGCTGCTGATGGCAAACGGCAGCAAGTCGCTGGCTGATCTTTCCGTCATGTTCAACTGTGTCCTGACCCGCTCGCAAAGTCAAACGCAGCGCGCACCATCCACCTCGATACAGACTCCCGAGATGAAAGCAGCTTCATCGCTCGCCAGGTAGAGCGCCGCGTTCGCCACATCCAGCGAGGTTGAAAATCGCCCCAGCGGTATGGTGGAGAGAAACTTCTGCCGCCGCGCCTCGTCGAGCGGCCCGCCCGCGAACTCGGCCACCATGCCGGTCTCCGGATTGAACACCGGGTTGATGCAGTTCACCCGGATGTTGTCCGGCCCCAGCTCGGCCGCCAGCGATTTCGACGTTGTGATGACAGCGCCCTTGGAGCCGTTGTACCAGGTGAGTCCCGGGCGTGGTCGGATGCCGGCCGTGGATGCGATGTTGATGAAGCTTCCGCCGCCCTGACTGCGGAACACCGGCACCGCATGCACCGTGGACAGGTAGATGCTCTTCACGTTGACAGCGAAGCATTTGTCGAAAGCCTCCTCCGTCACGTCAAGCGCAGGCTGGTTGCGGTGCGTCCAGCCCGCGTTGTTGACGAAGACATCCAGGCTGCCGAAGAATTCAACCGCGCGCTGGACCAGCGCCTTCATGTCCCGCGACGCCGTCACATCTGCGGCGATGAACAGGGCGCGGGCGCCGGCCGATGCGATGTCGCCGGCAACCCGCTCACCCGCCTGTGCATTAATGTCATTGACCACCACGGCAGCACCTTCGGCGGCCAGCCGCCTGGCGATGCCCTCCCCAATGCCGCTGCCGGCGCCAGTGACGATGATGACCTTGTCTTTCAGCCGCATGCTGGTTTCTCCTGGTGATTGGCTTGCGTGATGCGGATGCGCGCTGGCTCAGCCATGCCGCACCGCGATGGTTTTGAGGGTGGTGAAGCCATACAGGGCTTCGAATCCTTTTTCGCGGCCATGGCCGCTGGCCTTCACACCGCCAAATGGCAGTTCCACGCCGCCGCCGGCGCCATAGTTGTTGATGAAGACCTGGCCGGCCCGCACCCTCCGGGCCAGCCTGAACTGCCGCGCGCCGTCGCGCGTCCACACGCTGGCCACTAGGCCGAAGGCCGTGCCGTTGGCCATGCGCACGGCCTCGTCCTCGCCATCGAAGCAGCTCGCGGCCAGCACGGGTCCGAATACCTCGTCCTGCGCGAGGCGGTGTGCGGCCGGCACATCCCTGACCAGCACAGGCGCCTGGTAGAAGCCCGAAGCAGGCGCTTCGGACACCACCCGACCCTGCCCCGCAACGGCCATGCCATCGCGCGCGGCCTCCTCCAGAAAGCCCTGCACACGCGCCAGCTGCGACTGTCGGATCAAAGGCCCGCAGTCCAGGTCCATGGCTGCCGGGCCGACCCGGAGCGAGCCGAATACCTGTGACAGCCGCTGCATGACTTCTTCATACACCGGCCTTTCCACCAGCAGCCGGCTGCCGGCCGAACATGTCTGCCCGGCGTTCTGGACGATGGCGTTGACCGCCACCGGAACCAGCGCGTCCAGATCGGCATCCGCGAAGACGATCTGCGGGGACTTGCCGCCCAGCTCCAGCGTGACCGGCGTGTGGTGCTCCGCTGCCGCGCGCACCACCAGCTTGCCGATGGCGGGGGAGCCGGTGAAGGAAACATGGTCGATGCCCGCATGCCGGATCAGCGCATCGCCGGCCTCGTGTCCATAGCCGGTCACGACATTGATGGCCCCCTCGGGAAAGCCCGCTTCTGCCGCAAGTTCGGCAATGCGCAGCAGCGACAGGCAGGCATCCTCCGCCGGCTTGACCACGCAGGCATTGCCCGCCGCCAGCGCGCCGCCCACGCTGCGCCCGAAGATCTGCATCGGGTAGTTCCACGGAATGATGTGGGCCGTCACGCCGTGCGGCTCGCGCCAGGTGAGCACGCTGTAGCCGTCCAGGTACGGAATCGTGTCGCCGTGCAGCTTGTCCGCAGCGCCGGCATAGAACTCGAAGTATCGGGCAATGGCTGCCGCATCAGCGCGCGCCTGCCTGAGCGGCTTGCCGCAGTCGCGCGCCTCGATCTGTGCCAGCTCTTCGGCCTGGCCTTCGAGCTTGAGCGCAAGCCGGTTCAACAGGCGCCCGCGCCCGGCGGCACTCATGCGTCCCCAAGGCCCCTCGAAGGCGCGCCGGGCCGCAGCCACTGCGCTGTCAATGTCGGCTGGGCTGCCTCGCGCGATCTGTTCGAACGTCTGGCCGTCCGAAGGGTCCAGCACCGGGATGGATTGCCCCAGCCGGGGTTCGGTCCAGCGGTTGGCGATGAAATGATGCTTCATGGAATCAGCTCCGCCCTCACACGATCGACGCGCCGCCATCGACGGAGAGCACCTGCCCGGTGATGCGTCGCGACTCATCGCTGGCCAGGAACAGCGCCATCACGGCGATCTCCCCAGGCTGCACCAGGCCAAGCAGTTGCTTGGCCGCCAGCCCGTCAAGGCCACCGGTGGTCGCCAGCCGCTGCTCGACGCGTCGCGTCAGCGTGACGCCCGGCGCCACCGCATTCACACGGACATGCTGCGCGGCGTATTCAACTGCCATGGACCGGGTCAGGGCCGCCACCCCGCCCTTGGCTGCCGTGTAGCAGTCATGGCCGGGCAGGCCCTTGAGCGCCACGATGGAGGTCGCGTTAATGACCGAGCCGCCACCCGAGCGCACCAGCTCGGGGATGGCCAGCTTGCAACACAGGAAGGTGCCGAACAGGTCCAGCGTGATGGCCCGCCAGAACTCCGCTTCCGGCGCCTCGGTGACGGGACCATCTGCGGCGGATGAGCCGCCCGCGTTGTTGTAGAGGACGTCAAGCCGGCCGTAACGTCCGATGGCCGCCTGGACAGCCGCGCCCACGCTCTCGCGGTTGCTGACATCACAGTGCACCGCGATGGCATCACCACCACATGAACGCCCCGATGCTGCCGCATCCTGCGCGGCCTGGCCGGCCGCCTCCAGGTTGATGTCGCAGAGGACCACCTTCGCGCCCTCGGCCGCAAACAGCAGCGCCGCCTCGCGGCCGATCCCGCCGGCCGCGCCGGTGATCAACGCGACCTTGCCAGACAGGCGGCCCACCTCAGGCCACCCTGCTCAGGTCCGGCACATAGGGCTTGCTGGTGAAGTGCTCCTTGCCGTCATTGCCCGCGAATTTCAGCCCTGCCTTGCGGATGGCCTCGTCATCCACCACATCCAGCGGCACCATGTAACGGTCGTCAGTCTGCGTGATGGTGTCGTTGTCGGTGCGGTTGTAGCAGATGAGCAGGGTCCAGCGCCGGTTGGCCGAGGTGTTCGCATCCGAGCGGTGGATCGCATTGCAATGAAAGATCAGCGCATCGCCCGGCGCCAGCTCGCAGTACTCGATCGGGCATTGCTCCAGGATGTGCGGCATGCGCGCGGGATCCACCTCGACCTGGGTGGGCGACAGCGGCGTGTGGTCGATGCGGCCCAGGCGGTGCGAGCCGGTGGCAATCTGCAGGCAGCCGTTCTCGCGCGTGGCCCTGTCCAGGCCGATCATCACCGACAGCATGTCGGGCCTGAGGCAGCCGTTGTAATACCAGTAGCCATAGTCCTGGTGCCATTCCCAGGCCCCGCCCACCTCCGGTTCCTTGGCCGTCAGCTTGGACTGGAAGTGGTACACCGGCCCGCCCAGCAGTTCCGCAGCGCGGTCCACCAGGCGCCGGCTGCGTGCGGCCAGGCCATAGACACTGTCGCCCGCGCGGTTCCACAGCGCGATGCGGGTGGAGCGGCCCTCGCTGTCGCGCCGGTCCAGGATGCTGGCGCGCACGGCGGGGTCTTTTTCCATCGCCTGGGTCAGGAGGCTGACTTCGTCAGGCGCGAACAGGCCGCGGGCATAGGTGAAGCCCTTTTCGTTGAACTCCGATCGTTGTGCGTCGGTCAGGTACATGATTTTTTCCTTTGCATGGACAGGTTGTCAAAGCGGAGCCCGGCCGGGTCACTCGGGTTCGATGCCGGCCGCGCGCGCGGCGCGCTGCCACTTGAGCGTTTCACTGGCGGCAAAGGTCCCCAGCTCGCGGGCAGAAGAGACCCGCACGTCGCCACCGAGCTTGTCCATGGCTTCGCGCACCTTGTCGCTCTGCGACGCCTGGCCGAACAGCGCATTGAGGCGCGCCACCACATCGGGCGGCGTGCGCGCCGGCGCATAGGCGGCAAACCAGCCCATGAGCTCGTAGCCGGGGATGCCTGCCTCGGTCATCGTCGGCACGGCCGGAAGCGACTTGAGGCGCTGGGAGCCGGTCACTGCCAGCGCGCGGAGTTTCCCGCTCTGCACATGCGGCAGCACGACGCTGGCGTCCGCAATCATCATGCTGATCTGCCCTCCCAGCATGTCCGTCACGGCAGGCGGGTTGCTTTTGTACGGCACATGCAGGATGTCCACACCCGCCATGCTCTTGTACATCTCGACCGACACACGGCTGGAAGCGCTGCCGGCGCCGAAGGTCATCTTGCCCGGGCTTCGTTTGGCCAGCGCGGTGAACTCGGCCACCGTCGAGGCAGGGGTTGCTGCAGGCACGACGAAGACCAGCGACACCGTGCCCAGCATCGTGATGGGCGTGAAGTCCTGCACCGGGTCGTAGGCGAGCTTGCGCAGCAGGCTCACATTAGCCGCATGGGTGGTGTTGGTGGCAATGAGCACTGTGTAGCCGTCCGGTGGCGCGGTGGCGGCGGCCTGCGCACCGATCTGTCCATTGGCCCCGGCCTTGTTGTCAACAACCACAGGCACGCCGGCCAGGTCGGCGAAGCGTTCGGCATAAAGGCGGGCCACCAGGTCGGTGCCACTGGCCGCTGCGAATGGCACGACGAACTTCACCGGCTTGCCCGGGAACGCGGGTTCATTGGCCAGCAGGTGCAGGGGAAGCGCGGCGCCTCCCGCGCCCAGCACCAGGCCTGCGAGCAGGCGGCGGCGTGCGGCGCAGGCGGGCGCACCGGGATATTGCTTGTTCATGCTTGTCTCCTTCTTTCATGGTGGGTAACCAGTTCCTCGGCGCCCCGCAGGGCCCGCTCCTCACGCGCCATGTACTGCGGCAGGCGCACGATGTCGTTGAATTCCGTAAAGGTGATCTGGCGGTCGCGCAGCCTGTGCGTGTTGCCGTGCTGCGCCAGGTGGGCATAGAACTCGCGCAGTGCAAAGGCCACGGCGTAGGTGGGCGCCAGCGCATACATGACGCCGGCGAAGCCGATCTCCTGCAGTTCCACCGCAGGCAGCTCCGGCGACTTTCCGCCCTCGATGACATTGGCCAGGCAAGGGCGCTGCGCCAGTCTGCACAGGCGCTCCATCTGCGCGCGCGTTTCCAGCGCGTCCACAAACAGCACATCGGCGCCGGCCTCCTGCGCCAGCATCACGCGCTCCATGGCCTCATCCATGCCCAGGGGGGCCAGCGAATCCGTCCTTGCGACGATGCACAGGTCAGGGTCGGTGCGGGCATCCAGCGCCGCCTTGATCTTCGCGATCCATTCCTGGCGCGAGACCACCTGCTTGCCGGCATAGTGGCCGCACCTTTTGGGGAACACCTGGTCTTCCAGCAGCAGCGCGGCCACGCCGGCCCGCTCATAGCCGCGGACCGTGCGCACCACATTGGCGATACCGCCGAAGCCGGTATCGGCGTCGGCCAGCAGCGGCAGCCGCGTCGCCTCGCACAGGCGGGTGTAGTAGTCCACCATTTCGCTGAAACTCAGCTGCGAGAGGTCGGGTGAGCCCAGCAGCGTCGCGCTGGCGCTGTAGCCACCGGACACCAGGGCCTCGAAGCCGGCCGCCTCGGCCAGCATGCCGCCCAGGGTGTCGTGCGTTCCCGGCATGACCAGGATGCCCGGTCGCTCCAGCAGTTCGCGCATGCGCGTGGTTCGTCTCTTCATGGCAGGGCCGGTGTGCCGGCGCGGTGTTTGTCAGAACCGCGATTGTTGGGACAGCACCGGTTTGTGGCTAGCGACGATTTGGAACGCCTGCCATCACCTCAAGTGATTGCCGGATGTCGTGGTGCATCCGGCCGCGCGCGTCAGGCCGCAGGTTCCTGCGCGCAGGCAACCATGTGGTCGACAAAATCCACCAGGCCCCGGCGCGGCTCCACGTCGGAGCGCATGCAGATGTGCAGCCTGCGGGAAGCCCAGGCATCGCTCAGCTGCACGCAGGCAAGCCGGCCCTGGCGCGCATAGGCATCGACATTGGCCCGGGGCAGGATGGCGATTCCCAGGCCCTCCTCCACCATGCGGCAGGTCGCCTCGAAGTTCGCGACATGCATGCGCACATGGGACCATGCGCTTTTCGGGAAGTCCGGCATCGCCGCAGAGACGGAGAGGTTGGGCAGGTAGGCGATGAACTTCTGGTCCGCCAGGTCCGCGAAGTCGACCTTGCCGCGCCGGGCCATCGGGTTGTCCAGCGGCACGGCAATGACAAGTTCATCCGTTCGGTAGGGCCAGGCCTTGACACCATGCGGGATCACGGGCCAGCAGAAGATGCCCACGTCAGCCAGGCCATAGGCCACCGTGCGCACGACATCGGCGCTGAGTCTTTCGACCAGGTCGATATGCGCCCTGGGCTGCCGCGCGACAAAGGAGGCCAGGTCGCGCGGCAGGAACTGCGCCATGGCGGAATGGTTGGCCGTGAGGCGGATATGAAGCGCGCTGTCATCGGTGTACTCGCTGACTTCCAGCGCAGTCGCCTCCAGACTCCGCAGGATGTCGCGTGCACGCATGAGCAAGGTCTCGCCGGCGGCCGTCAACGATACGCCGCGTGTATGGCGCACCAGCAAGTCCACCCCCAGCGACTCCTCCAGTTGCGCCAGCCGCTTGC
>CAZFKW010000084.1:0-11754 GCA_964519795.1 uncultured Ramlibacter sp.
ACCTCTCCCAGCACCTGCACGACCGGCTCGGCGACCGGGCGCCCCGGCGTACAGTGGACGCGTGACCGAGACGCTCGCATCCTTCTCGCTGGTGCTGGTCTACTCGGCGCTCGCCGCGCGCGAGTTCCGGCTGCAGGACCATCTGTTGCTGCTCCTCGGCGGCACCCTGCTGATCCTGGGCTGCGGGCTGGCAGGCTGGCTGCTGGCGCGCGCCACCGGCACCCAGCCGCGCACGCTGGTGCCGGTCGTCATGTTCAACAATTGCGGAAACATGGGCCTGCCACTGGCGCTTCTGGCATTCGGTCCTGAGCATTTCGGCGCTGCGGTGGCGCTGTTCTCCATCTCCAACCTGTTTCACTTTTCGCTGGGAGCGCGCATCACAAGTGCGCAGGCGCGCACCCGCGACCTGCTGCTCAGCCCCTTGATGATCGCAACTGCCCTGGGCTTTCTGAGCGCCTGGAGCAGCGTGCGGCCGCCTGACGCAGTCCTCTCGGGCATGAAGTTGCTGGGTGAGGCGATGCTGCCGATGATGCTGTTCGCGCTGGGCGTGCGCCTGACCGCCCTCAGGCGGGAGTCGATACCACGCGGCCTTCTGGGTGCTTTCGCGCGGCCGGTCGCGGGCCTGCTGATCGCGTTGCCACTGGCCTGGGCGCTGGGCCTGGATGACGGCGCCAGAGGGCAGTTGATCCTGTTTGCAGCCTTGCCACCGGCCGTGCTGCAGTTCATGCTGGCAGAACGCTACCAGCAGGAGCCGGAGAAAGTGGCGGCCATGATCCTGCTGGGCAACGCGCTGGCGGTGGTTTTCATACCGCTGGCCCTGGCCCTGGCACTCTGAGGTGTAGCCGCTCAGAAAGTCCGGCGGAACAGAAGCATCAGCGCCACAGCGCCAATCACCCCCACCACGGCAATCATCGCGCCCCATGTCCGCAGGGCCCGGGAGGCAGGAATGTTCACGGCCTGGGACTGCGCCAGGTCTGGCGTGGAGACCGATGGAAGCGACGCCATCAGCTCGCGCGCCGATTCCGGGCTGAAAAGGTCCAGGGAGAGCCTTTGCAGTGGCGCGTCTCGCGTCACCACGATATCGGTCGAACTGCGAAGCCACAGGTCCACGCGCGAGCCCTGCGCCTGGCCCTTCATGATGAGGCCCAGCGGAATCTTGATGCGCGTGTCCTTCCAGCTGAATGGCCGGCGGTATCTGCCGGCAAGACGCAGGACATCGCTTTGCAGCCGCACTTCCATCACGCTGATGAGGCTTGCCGAATAAGTGGCCTGTGTCACGGAGAACACACCGCTGTGTGCCGGATTGAATCCGGCCGCCGCATTGCTGCGCTTGCCCAGCAGGGCGCTGACAGTCAGCTCGCGACCTTCTTCGTCGATCAGCACATGCTCGCTGCTCAGGGCCTGCTTGATCCGCATCCCCACGATCGTCCGACGGTCATAAGGGCCTACACGACGTCCTTCGAGCACTACGTGATATCTCGAGGTTTTGTCCACGTCCATTATTTGGTCTCTCTCCGGCGCCAAGGATAACGGAGAAACCAGCAAATAGGGCCGAAAATACAGGGATGGACTCAACCACCGACCTGCATGACCGACGCCTGGGCGATGCCTGGGCTGCCCTCAAATCCGACACTGACGCGGTTGCGCCGCTGGAGCCCGATCCCCGCCGGCTGGCCTTTGCCGATCCCGAATTCCTGCTGCGCCGCGAGACACGCGGCATCCGCTTCCAGCTGGAACTGCTCAAGCCTGATCTCGAACAGCAGGCCCATGGCATCGAAAACACCGTCGTGGTGTTTGGCAGCGCGCGCTACCGCAGCGAAGAAGCCAGCGCCGCACTGCTTGCAGCCGCGCAGGAACGGGGCATCGAGCAGGACATTGCGCGGACCAACGCCATCGCCCGCAATGCCCACTTCTATGAAAAGGCCCGCGCTTTCGGCGGGCTGGTGGCCCGCTACAGCAAGGACAAGGAGCCCGAGGACAAACTGTTCATCTGTACCGGCGGCGGCCCCGGCATCATGGAGGCCGCCAACCGGGGCGCCCATGAAGCGGGCGGCATCAGCGTTGGCCTGTCCATCGTTCTGCCCAAGGAAGAAGAGCCCAACCCCTATGTCACCCCGGCGCTATGCTTCAAGTTCCACTACTTTGCACTGCGCAAGATGCACTTCATGATGCGGGCCAAGGCGCTGGTGGCCTTTCCCGGAGGTTTCGGCACTCTCGACGAGCTGTTCGAGACCCTGACGCTGGTCCAGTGCAGGAAGGCCCGGCCACTGCCCATCGTGCTGTTCGGCTCCGACCACTGGAAGCGCCTGGTCAACCTGGACGTGCTGGTTGAAGAGGGTGCCATCTCGCCCGAAGACCTGAAGCTCTTCACCTACGTGGACGATGCCGAGGAAGCCTGGGCGGTGATCAAGGCGTTTTACAAGCTCTGACTTCCCACGCCGGCCTTGCGCCGGCACCCACCACCGCTCCGACGATCCAGAACACCCCACCCACGCCGACAAGCGTGCCCACGGTTCCGAAAAGTATCGGCATGACCACACTGGAACCATTGATGAACATCAGCCGCAGGCCCAATGCCTCCCCGTGGCGGTGTTCCGGCGTGATCTGGTGCAGCATGCTCATGATCATGGGCTGGACCGAGCCCAGCGCAAAGCCCAGCAGCACCGAACATATTGCCATCGCGCCGGCGGTGTTCATGAACGGATAGACGGCAAACAGCAGCGCCGTGCAGATGAATGCGGCGCAAAGAACGGCATGCTCCTGCAGGCGGTCAGCCACCAGCGGCATCACCAGCCGGATGACGGTGGCCGCAATGGCAAACGCCCCGAGGATGGTGCCGATGACCGAGGCGCTGAGGCCGCGCTCATGGCCAAGGATGGGGACAACGAGCGTATGCACATCCCATGACGAAGACATCAGCCAGTTGATCAGCATCAGCCGGCGGAACATGGGGTCAGCCAGCAGGTCCCAGGCCTTGGGCCGCGCCGCCCCCGCAGGAGGCACGACGGGCGCAAGTTCCTTCACCTTTCGCACCCAGTACCAGCTGAGCAGCGGTATGCAGGCCATGAGCAGGAATGCGGCCCTGTAACCCGTCAGGTCACCAGCGGTCGTACCGGCATGGTCGATCAGCAGGCCCGCGCTGAATGGGCCGACGAAATTGGAGATGGCAGGCCCGATGGCCAGCAGGCTGAACAGCTTCTTCAACTGCGTGGTGCTGGCAGCGGCCCGCCCCACATGCCGTTGCAGGGCAATCACCGCAGAGCCCGTGGCACCGCCCGTCATCAAGGCTGACAGGCACAACACCGGGAAAACCGGAAACGCCAGGGCAAGTCCGGCACCAGCAACGCATGCGAGGACGCTCAGTCCCACCGGCCTCTTCAACCCGTGCCTGTCCGCAAAGCGCCCTGCAGGCAGTGCAAGGAATACCTGAGACAGCGCGAAGAGTGCCAGCAGCATGCCAACTGCTGCGGGACTATACCCCTGCTTGAGCGCCAGCAGCGGCGCTGCCAGGCGCATGCCTGCCATGCAGGCGTGCAGGAACACCTGGCTGGCGATGAGGCGGGCCAGTTCCCGGTTCAAGTGTCGTCTGCTTCCTTGCCAGTTTCGATGCCCGGAAGCAATCCCGCCGACTGCTGCTCCGGGAGGGCTTCCACTGTACGCAGTGCACGACTCATCACATTGCTGCGGGTCTGGGCGCGGTCGAGCGTGTTGAGCACGGTCTGCGTCTGCTCCTTGACCTTGCTGAGCACGTCACCAAACTTGGCGAACTCGGTTTTGACCGCGCCCAGCACCTGCCACACCTCACTGGAGCGCTTTTCAAGGGCCAGTGTCCGGAAACCCATCTGCAGCGAGTTGAGCATGGCAAGCAAGGTCGTGGGGCCGGCCAGCGTCACGCGATGATCCCGTTGCAATCCTTCCATGAGTCCGGGGCGCCGTAACACCTCTGCATAGAGGCCTTCAGTAGGCAGGAAGAGAATGGCGAAGTCCGTGGTGTGGGGCGGCTCCAGGTATTTTTCGGCCATGGATTTCGCCTCAAGCCGGATACGCGTCTCAAGACCCCTGGCAGCCAGCTCGGCACCGGACACGTCAGCGCGCTGTTGCGCGTCCAGCAGCCTCTCGTAATCCTCATTGGGAAACTTCGCATCAATGGGCAACCACAGAGGGGTGCCGTCGGCAGACTTTCCCGGCAGCTTGATGGCAAAGTCCACCGGGTTGCGCGTGCCCGGCCGGGTGACGACCTGGGCTGCGTACTGGTCGGCTGCAAACACATGCTCCAGCAATGCGCCGAGTTGGGCCTCGCCGTAGATGCCGCGGCTCTTGACGTTGGTCAGCAGATGCTTGAGGTCGCCCACGCCTTGCGCAAGCGTCTGCATTTCACCCAGCCCCTTGTGCACCTGTTCGAGCCTGTCGGCCACCTGCTTGAAGCTCTCACCCAGCCTGGCCTCCAGGGTACTCTGCAGTTTCTCGTCAACTGTCTTGCGCATCTCGTCCAGCTTGGCAGCATTGCTCTGCTGTAGCTGGTTGAGCTGGGCTTCAAGCGTGGCGCGCACTTCGGCCATGCGCCGGGCGTTGGACTCGCTCAGGCCCTGGAGTTGCAGTGTGAGTGTGTCTGACAGGGTTTTCTGCAGCAAGGCAAGTTGCTGGGCGAACGCGTCGATCTGGGTGTTCTGGGTACGCGTGGCCTCTGCACTCTGCTGCACCAGCGTCTGCTGGAAAGTGGCGAAAGCCTGCGTCAGCTCCTGCCGCCCTGCGCGCGACGACTCGCTGATCTCGCGCCTGAGCTCGCGCTCCAGCCGCTCGCTGGCGGCGAGCAGTTCCGTGCGTCCTGTGTCTGCCGGCCTGCGGGCCAGCAACCATGCAAGCAGGATCAGGTTGGCAACCGCCAGCCCGATGATCAGCCAGGTTTGCGGTGATGTCATAGGCGCGTCACACCGCCGCCAGCACTGACGGGTTCAGCGGAGTCAGGGGCTTGTTGTCAATGAGAAAGCCGATCAGGTTGTCGGCCGCCAGGTTGGCCATGGCCAGACGTGTGGGGATGGTCGCGCTCGCGATATGCGGCGTCAGCACCACATTGGGCAGCGCGAGAAGGTCCGGATGGACCGTGGGCTCACCTTCAAACACGTCCAGGCCGGCCGCCGCAATCTGCTTTTCACGCAGGGCGACAGCCAGCGCGGCATCGTCCACGATGCCGCCGCGCGCAATATTGATGAGGTTGGCGGTCGGCTTCATCAGGGCCAGCTCGGCCGCGCCGATGGCATGGTGTGACGACGCCGAGTACGGCAGCACCAGCACCAGGTGGTCAGACGTCTTCAGCAGTTCTTCCTTGCTCACATAGCGGGCCATGCATTGGGCTTCGACCGCAGCATCCAAGCGTGAACGGTTATGGTAGATCACGTTCATGCCGAAGCCATGGGATCCGCGCCGTGCAATGCCCTGGCCAATCCGGCCCATGCCCAGGATGCCCAGTGTGGAGCCGTGGATGTCGGAGCCCGCGAACAGGTCAAAACTCCACTTGCGCCACTTGCCGGCGCGAAGGAAATGCTCGCTTTCGGTCATGCGGCGGGCCGTAGCCATCAACAGCGCAAACCCGAAGTCGGCCGTGGTTTCAGTCAGGACGTCAGGCGCATTGGTGGCCAGGACGCCGCGCGCAGTCATGGCGTCTACATCAAAATTGTTGTAGCCCACAGCCATGTTGGCGCAGATCTTCAATGCGGGGCAGGCCTGGAGCACAGCAGCATCGATGTACTCGGAACCCGTGGTGAAGGCGCCGGCCTTGCCCTGCAGCCGCTGGACGAGCTGCTCCCGCGTCAAGACGTCATCGCCCTGGTTCGAATCGACTTCGAAATGCTGCTGCAGCCGCTGGATGACCTCGGGGAAAACGGCCCGCGCGACCAGTACTCTGGGTTTGTTCATCAAGTGCCTGACCCCTGTGAAGTTGTGTGGAAGTGGCTCAAAGTGTAGAGGATCGGGTGTAGGCACGAGACTACCCGCACAGACCTGCAAGTCCTACCGGAGCGACCCCATTGCCGCCATAGAGTTGTTGCATCACCAATCAACCGGAGAACACCATGAACCAGGATCGTATTGAAGGCAACTGGAAGCAGTTCAAGGGCAAGGTCAAGGAGCAATGGGGCAAGCTGACGGACGACGACCTCGACGTTATCACCGGCAAGCGCGACCAGTTGCTGGGCCGGATCCAGGAGCGGCATGGCATCAGCAAGGACGAAGCTGATGCGCAGGTGCGCGACTGGGAAACGAAAAACCCGTCATTCTTCTACGAAAAGTCCTGAGCCGTTTAGACAAGTCACAAAGGAGCAGTGATGAAATACCAGCACAAACTCATGGCCCTCGCTGTCACCGCATCTCTTGCGTGCAGCGGCGCATTTGCGCTGACCCAGGCCGAATACAAGTCGCAAAAGGATCGCATCGAGGCTCAATACAAGGCCGCAAAGCAGAACTGCGACAACCTCAAAGGCAATGCAGAAGACATCTGCGAGGCTGAAGCCAAAGGCGCACAGAAGATAGCGCGGGCCGAACTTGAGGCTGCGTACAAGCCTGGCGCCAAGGCAACCCATGCGGTAAGGGAAGCCCGCGCCGATGCTGCATATGAAATCGCCAGGGAAAAATGCGATGACTTTGCCGGCAACGCAAAGGATGTATGTGAAAAGGACGCGGAGGCCGCGCATGTGAAAGCCAAGGCAGATGCCCGGGTTTCAAGGGCTGCCGGCGAGCTCGACTCAGCCAGTATGGAAAAGGTCGCCGACGCCCGCAGGGATGCTGCCGCAGATCAGAACGAGGCCAACTACAAGGCCAGCGTCGCGCGCTGCGATTCCTTTGCTGGCGATGCCAGGGAGCGTTGCGTCAACGACATGAAGGCCCGTTTCGGACGCAACTAAGGGGTCAAATCCATTTGGTGAACTCGTCCACTGGCACCCGGGGGGTGTGGAACGAGTTCACTGTCGCTCCTTCGTCGGCATAACCCAGCGACATGCCGCATACCAGCATCTCGGCATCGGAGGCACCGATGTGAGGGAGGATGATTTTCGAGAACCCGATCCAGGCGGCTTGGGGGCAGGTATGCAATCCCCTGGCGCGAGCAGCGACCATGATGCCCTGCAGGAACATTCCGTAGTCCACCAGACTCCCCCTGCCCATGATGCGGTCGATCGTGAACATCAGTCCGACGGGTGCGTCAAAGAACCTGAAATTGCGCTGGTGTTGCGCATGCATCCTGTCCTTGTCGCCCTTGGTGATCCCGAGCAAGCCATACAGGCTCCAGCCATTCTCGCGGCGCCGGTCAATGTACGGGGATACCCACTTCTCGGGGTAGTAGTCGTACCCATCGACATATTGGGATGAAAGTGCCGGGTCGGATCGAAATGTCTCATGAATGGCGCAAACCTTCTCCACAAGGCTGTCCCTGCTGGCGCCCTGCAGCACATAGACCTTCCACGGCTGGGTGTTGGTGCCTGAGGGTGCGCGGCTGGCCACGCGCAGGATGTCGGCGATGGATTCGCGTTCAACGGGTCGAGGCAGGAATGCCCGGGCCGAGAACCGGCTCTCGATGGCAGCGTCAACACTGGCAGGGTCGCTGATGACGGTACTGACCTTGGATTGAGTCAACTGAGTTTCTCCAGTACGGATTTGAGTTGCGCCGGCACCGCCACGGGTTTGCGGCTTGAGCGATCTACATAGACGTGGATGAAATGGCCCCGGGCGGCCGTCAGCGGCTCGCCCTGGATGAAGATGCCCACTTCATATCGGACACTTGACCGCCCAAGTTTTGCCACCCGCAGTCCGGCCTCGACGATCTGCGGGAACGCCACCGGGGCGAAATAGTTGCATTGCGTCTCGACCACCAGGCCGATGGTTTCGCCACCATGCATGTCAAGCGCGCCCTGCTCGATCAGGTGGGCATTGACGGCGGTGTCGAACCAGCTGTAGTAGACGACATTGTTCACATGGCCATACGCGTCGTTGTCCATCCACCGGGTGTTGATCGTCCGAAACACCCTGTAGGTGTCGCGCGCTTCAGGCTGGAATTTGGCAGTCGGGGGGGTGTCGCTCATCGGGGCTTATTCTGCCAGCGTCTCCAGTAGTCCGTCGCCACCAGGTAGGTGTTGACCTGGACCTGGACCGTCTCCTCAATGCGCTTGCCATAGCCGCCCGCCATCGCCAGGGCGGCGGGCACCCGCCTCTGCCAGGCCCAGTCAAGGACGCGGCGATCGCGCGCTTCAAGGCCGTCATAGGTCAACTTGAGCCGTCCGAGGCGGTCACCTTCAAACGGGTCGGCACCGGCAAGGTAGATCACGAGCCCGGGCTGGAACCGGCGGTCCATTTCGTCCAGCGCAAGATCAAGCGCCTCCAGGTAGGCATCGTCTGCACAGCCGTCAGGCAACTCCACATCAAGGTCGCCCGCCTCCTTGCGGAAAGGGAAATTCCTGGCGCCATGCAGGGACAGTGTGAAGACACTCGGGTCGTTCCGGAAAATGCTGGCGGTGCCATTGCCCTGGTGCACGTCCAGATCGATGACTGCGACCTGCAGGCGCCTGGATTTCAGCCTGCCCCACTCCGCCTGCATGAGCCGCGCTGCGACCGCAGCGTCGTTGAACACGCAAAAGCCGCTGCCCTTGTCCGCATAGGCATGGTGGGTGCCCCCAGCCAGGTTGGCAGCAATGCCTTCCATCCGTGAGCCTGCATCTCTGTCCGGCGCGATCCCCAGGGCGGCGCGGCACGCTGCCACCGTGGCTCCGGCTGATCTTCTGGCGCGCTCGGCCATCGCAGGACTCCATGGAAAGCCGATTTCCCGCTGCGCCGCGGCGCTCAGCGTACCTTCCGTGACGGCATTTATATATGCAGGACTGTGGGCGAGCGCCAGCTCGCCGTCGCTCGCCCGAAGCGCCTGCGCCATCCGCACTTCGGAGACCTCGGCTGTCAGCCGGTCACGCAGCATCTGGTACTTGCCCATGGGAAAGCGGTGCCCGGTGGGCAGAGGCAAGACGAACTGATCAGCGTAGAAAGCCAGCACGGCTGACATTGTCGACCCAGGCGCCAAAGCCCATCCGCTAGGGGCTGCCTTCTAATATGCTGCATTGCAACAAATAATTCTTGCAAATACACGGGATAACCCTATACTTCAATCCATGCTGCACTGCAACATAACAGCGCACATACCTTCCATCACCCTTTTATCTGGAGATACGAATATGCTGACCGCTGAACAAATCATGGCTTCCCACAAGGCCAACGTCGAAACCCTTTTCGGCCTGACCACCAAGGCATTCGCCGGCGTTGAGAAACTGGTTGACCTGAACCTCACCGCCTCCAAGGCAGCCATCGCCGAAGCCGCTGGCACGACGCAAGCCGTCCTGAGCGTCAAGGATGCACAGGAACTCCTGGCCCTGCAAGCCAGCCTGTTCCAGCCCCTGGCTGAAAAGACCGCTGCTTACAGCCGCCACCTGTACGACATCGCTTCGGGTACCGGCGCCGAGTTCGGCAAGGCGTTCGAAGACAAGACCACCGAAGCACAAAAGGCTTTCGTGGGCCTCGTTGACAGCGCTGCCAAGAATGCACCCGCCGGTTCCGAGACTGCCGTTGCCGTGATGAAGAGTGCAGTGGCCGCCGCCAACAACGCTTTCGAGTCTGTGCAAAAGGCCGTCAAGCAGGCGACCGACGTTGCAGAAGCCAACATGGCCGCCGTGACCAACACCGCCATGAGCGCTGCCAAGTCTGCCTCCAAGAAGCGTTGAGCCAGGGCTTGAAGTTTCGAGGCTGCGCCCACAGTTGGCAGATACGCAGCCTCCACCTATCCAGAGGCCTGAACACGAAGCTGGTGCTCCCGAAGCACCAGTTTCAGCCAGTTGTCTCCTCGGGTCCTTTCGAAACCCACGGGTTCAGGGATCCCTTAAGGCTCGGTCGCAAGACCGGGCCTTTTTTTATTTCCGCCCATGGCGTCGCGCAGCGGTCGTCCGGTCGCCAGACCGGGCCTTCGTTGTCGCAGCCTCACCTGGCCTTCGCCTCCATCGACAGCCGCAACTGCGGCATGGCCTGTTGCATCGCCACGCGGCCTGCTTCGATGGCCTTGCGCCGGGACGCGAAGTCCGAGCCTTTCACACCCGGCAACGACGGCCGAACCACCACGTCGGCATCACGCAGTTCGTGGCTGTTGATGCTCTTGCCCATAATGGCAAAAGTCTGGAGCAATACCTGCAGCGCATCGCCGGCGGGGTTGCCTTCGGGCGCGCTGGAGATATCGACTGCAATCACCAGTTCCGCACCCATCTGTCTCGCGTAACGCACGGGCACGGGCGAGACGAGGCCGCCATCGACATAGTCGCGGCCGCTGATGCGTACAGGCAGGAACAACGAGGGAACCGCACTGGAAGCCCGTACTGCACTGCCAGTATCGCCGCGCTGGAACAGGACACCCTGCCCGCTGTTGAGGTCTGTCGCAACAATGCCAAGAGGCATCCCCATGTCTTCGATCAGCTTTCCGCCCACCTGTGCATTGACATAGCGGGCCAGTGCTTCGCCGCGCAGGACGCCCCTGTTGAAAAAGGGCAAGGTCCAATCCGCGAAAGCGGCCTCCTCCATGGTCTCCGCCACCTGCTGCAGTTGCGCGCCGCTACGGCCACTCGCATAAAGCGCCGCTACCAGGCTGCCGGCTGATGTTCCTGCGACCAGGTTGGGCCTTATCCCGGATTCTTCGAGCACCTGGATGACACCTACATGGGCAAATCCCCTGGCGGCGCCGCCACCCAGCGCAAGACCGACGCGCGGCAGTCGCTTGGGCGCGGCAGTTGCCACAGGCTCCGCTGGCAGCGATGGAGCCGGGGCGGGTACGGTACCGCAGCCGGCCAGCATTGCGCCAGCCATCAAACCAGCCATCCAGGCCCATCGAAGCATATCAGGCCCGCTGGGCACACAGATTTTATTAAGAATGATTCGTGTTTGGATTATCATTATGGCAATTCAACTCGCCTATCAGGAACCAGCATGCTCAAGAAAGCCGTCCTCATTGCAGTGCTATCGCTCTGCGCCGCAGGCGCAGTGACCGCGCAGGAGCAGGTAGTCAACCTTTACTCTGCACGCCACTACTCCACTGACGAAGCCCTTTATAGCAATTTCACCAAGGCCACAGGCATCAAGGTCAACCGCGTCGATGCGGACGATGCAGGCATTCTCGCCCGGCTCAAGGCAGAAGGTACCGCGTCACCTGCAGATGTCATCCTGCTGGTCGATGCTGCCCGCCTGTACAGGGGCGAAGCAGACGGCCTGTTCCAGCCCATCAAGTCCAAAGTGCTAGACGATGCCATCCCCGCCAACCTGCGCGGCAAACCGGCCGCCGACGGAGGGATCCCGTGGTTCGGCTTCTCGACGCGGGCCCGCGTGATCGTCTACGACAAGATCAAGGTCCAGAAGGCGGATGTCGACACCTACGAAGAGCTCGGCGACCCGAAGAACAAAGGCAAGGTATGCATCCGTTCCGGCTCACACCCGTACAACCTTTCACTCTTCGGCGCGGTCACCGAGCACCTGGGCGAGCAGAAGGCCCAAGCCTGGCTCAAGGGTGTGGTGGACAACCTGGCCCGCGCACCCAAGGGCGGCGACACCGACCAGATCAAGGGCGTGGCATCGGGCGAGTGTGCCATTGCCGTGACCAACAGCTACTACCTGGCCCGCATCATGCGCTCCAGGAACCCCGATGACATGGCCATTGCCGACCGCGTAGGCGTCGTATTCCCCAACCAGGCC
>CAZFKW010000085.1:0-272 GCA_964519795.1 uncultured Ramlibacter sp.
CGCATCAAGGACATTACTGTGCTGCCTCCCCCCGAACATCTGATCCGGTTCTTCCCCATCGGCGGCACGCCCGTGGAGTCACTGATCACCCAGACCCGCAAGAGCATCCACAACATCATGGCCGGCAAGGACGACCGCCTGCTCGTGGTCATCGGGCCATGCTCCATCCACGACCCGGCAGCCGCCCTGGAATACGCGCGCCGCCTGAAGGAGCAGCGCGCCAGATATGCCGGAACGCTGGAGATCGTGATGCGGGTGTACTTCGAGAAGCC
>CAZFKW010000085.1:282-8241 GCA_964519795.1 uncultured Ramlibacter sp.
TGGAAAGGGCTCATCAACGACCCCTACCTCGACGAGAGCTACCGCATTGACGAGGGCCTGCGCATTGCGCGCCAGCTGCTGATAGACATCAACCGCCTGGGCCTGCCGGCCGGCAGCGAGTTCCTGGACGTGATCTCGCCGCAGTACATTGGCGACCTGATTTCCTGGGGCGCCATTGGCGCACGCACCACTGAAAGCCAGGTCCACCGCGAGCTGGCGTCGGGTCTGTCCGCACCGATCGGCTTCAAGAATGGCACGGACGGCAACATCCGCATCGCCACTGACGCCATCCAGGCGGCGGCGCGGGGTCATCACTTCCTGTCGGTCCACAAGAACGGCCAGGTCGCCATCGTGCAGACCAACGGCAACAAGGATTGCCACGTCATCCTGCGCGGCGGCAAGGCGCCGAACTACGACGCGGCCAGCGTGGCCGCCGCATGCAAGGAACTGGAAGCCGCCAGGCTGCCTGCCACGCTGATGGTGGACTGCAGCCACGCCAACAGCAGCAAGCAACATGAAAAGCAGCTGGATGTGGCGCGCGACATTGCCGCCCAGGTGGCGGGCGGCTCGCGCCAGGTGTTCGGCCTGATGATCGAAAGCCACCTCAGCCCGGGCGCGCAGAAGTTCACGCCAGGCAAGGACAAGGCCGCCGCGCTGGAGTATGGCAAGAGCATCACCGATGCATGCCTTGGCTGGGACGATTCACTCAAGGCGCTGGACGTCCTGTCTGAATCGGTCAAGTCAAGAAGAGCCGTGTAGAACGCCACCCGCAGGACGGTGCGGGTTTGCAGGCGTGTGGCTGCGGGGGTATATTGGGTCTCCTGCCGGGGCGAGACTTTCCCGCCCCCAGCTCACAAGCAGCAATCAACCGGAAATCATCAAGTGGAGCAACCCGTTCTCTGGCTTGGCATGGCCGGCTTCACCGAAGGCCAGGTTGAGCGCCTGAGTGCCCGGCTGGCAGATCAGCCTCCCGGCTGGCCGGTGTGGCGCAAATCGCGGTTTGCCGATGCTGACGCCTGGTGGATCAATGGCTCCGCGATCCGTGTGCTGCGCGACGGCACCGTCAAGGTTGCAGGGGCTCCCGGTAGCGGCAGGGGCGTGCAGCTCAATCTTGATGAGGTCGACCGACCGGTTGCATTTGCCCGGCCGCTGGCGCCGCCGGACTTCGAGCCCATGTACACCTTTGACCCGGACTCCGACAGCGGGGTGCGTGGCGTGCTCCAGCAGTTCGAAGGCTGGCTGCGGCCATTGCGTGCGCAGTTTGCGCTGGGTGCGCAGATCATCGAGCGGGAGAGTACGCTCAAGACCGGTGTCTATCATGTCAGCCTCAAAAGCAACCTGCTGGCCGTGATTGACCTGCACGAGTGGCGGGCCGGCATATCGCCGACGGCGCGGCCGGTGGATTTTGAAGACGCGGCCTGGGAAAAGCGCCCCGCCATGGCCAGTGCCGCGCCCGAGCGCTTTGTGCGCTGCAGCCTGACGCAACTGATGTGGACCTATGCGCAGCGCACCAGCCGCGACGTGCTGCCGGCGCGTTACCGTGGCAGCATGATCTACTTCCGCCGCTCGCCGCGTGTGCCCTTGCGCCTGCTGCAGGACTCCCACCTGGTTGTGCTGCGCGAGCTGGCCAGCGCTCCCGGCACCTTCGAGACGCTGCTGCAGCGAACCGGCCTGTCAGCGGCCATGCTCGGCCGCCACCTGGCCAGCCTGTATTTTGCGGGCTCCATCACATCATCCAGCGGCCGTGCTGCGCGCGAGGGTGTGGTACACCGTGAGGAAGCCGAACTGGGGGCCCGACCTCCCGGTCTTGAAGTGCCACAGTCGCCCATCGGGCCGGATTCCCGCTTCACCGCGCGCAACGATCCGGTGCTGCCGTCCGACATGACGGCCCCCGCGCCCTTGCAGTTCGAGTAGTGAACCCTCCACCATGAAAGGCCAGCCATGCGAAGCGAAGTCAGCGTGAAGTTCGATGCCGCCACGGAGTTCAGGTTTGACCTGGAAGAAGTCCAGCCCATGCCGCACGATGTTGCCCGCTGGTGGCTGGACGACCAGTTCAACCGGCTCGGCTGCGATCCCTTGCGGCCAACCGGCAAACTGCTGCTGGCCGACCGCGTGATCTGTGTGGCCCAAGCGGCAGGGGCGGACATGTTTGCTGACGGCAAGTTCCTGGCCGAGTTTGCGCGTGCCAGCAGCGCCGCTCTGGCCAAGCCGGTGGTGCGCGTCGATGTGCCGTCGATGACTGTGTCGTACTGACCCCTGGGCTCATGGATCTACCGAGCTGCCGCACCCCTGGGGAGTCGCCGGTCGCGGCGTTGCGCGAACGGGTTCAGGTTTGCAATGCCGCCAGCAGTTTGGCGTGAATGCCGCCAAAGCCACCATTGCTCATGCAGAGCACCTGGTCTCCCGGACGCGCAGCCTTGCCAACCTTCTCGACCAGCGCGTCGATCGTGTCCGCCACCTGGGCCCTGTCACCCATCGGCGCGAGCGCTTCGCGAGCATCCCAGCCCAGCCCCCCTGCGTGGCAGAACGCCAGATCCACCTGCTCCAGGCTCCAGGGGAGCTGCGATTTCATCGTGCCCAGTTTCATGGTGTTGCTGCGTGGCTCGAACACGGCCAGTATCCTGCGGCCGGCCGGCAAGGTGCGGCGCAGGCCGTCGACGGTGGTGCGGATGGCGGTGGGGTGGTGCGCGAAATCATCATAGACGGTGATGGCGCTGCTGCCGCTTCCCACCACGCCGCGAACCTCCATCCGGCGTTTGACGTTCTCGAACCCGGCCAGCGCGGCCGCTGCCTGCTGCGGGCTCACGCCCACATGTTCTGCCGCCGCGATGGCGGCCAGTGCGTTGAGCTGGTTGTGGACCCCCGTGAGTCCCCACTCGACCCGGGCCACGCGGGCGCCGCGCTGGAGCACATCGAAGCTGCCGGGCTCGCCTTGTGCCGTGAAGTCACTCACTGCTGCGCCAAAGCTGCGCACCTCACTCCAGCAGCCCTGGTGCAGCACCCGCGCCAGGCTCTCTTCCAGCCCGTTGACCACGACGCGGCCGGAAGCAGGCACCGTGCGTACCAGGTGGTGGAACTGCCGCTCGATGGCGGCCAGGTCATCAAAGATGTCCGCGTGGTCAAACTCAAGGTTGTTCAGGATGGCCGTACGGGGGCGATAGTGCACGAACTTGCTGCGCTTGTCGAAGAAGGCGGTGTCGTATTCGTCGGCTTCGATGACGAATGTCTTCTGCTCGCCCAGTCTTGCGGACACGCCAAAGTTCATCGGAACACCACCCACCAGAAAGCCCGGTGACAGGCCCGCATGCTCCAGCACCCAGGCCAGCATCGACGTGGTGGTTGTCTTGCCATGTGTACCCGCGACTGCCAGCACATGCCGGCCCTGCAGGACGTTTTCTGCAAGCCACTGCGGGCCGCTGTTGTAGGGCAGCCCGGCATCGAGAATCGCTTCCATCAGCGCGTTGCCGCGAGACACCACGTTGCCGATGACCCAGACATCCGGCTTGAGTGCCAGTTGCTCAGCGCCATAGCCTTCGATCAGTTCAATGCCCAGCGCCCTCAGCTGGTCGCTCATCGGGGGGTAGACACCCGCATCGCAGCCCGTGACTTTGTGTCCCGCCTCGCGGGCCAGCGCGGCCACGCCCCCCATGAACGTGCCGCAGATACCCAGAATATGAATGTGCATGCCCGGATTTTAGGAGCCTGATGCCACGCTCTCCTCGCGCGTACTGTTCTTTTCCTCGTGCCTGCATTTCGTCTGGATCAGGCGGGCAGGGCGCGCTGCTCCGCGAATGTCCTCCGTCCGGGCTTCGCCCTCCCTCCCCCTTGACTTCGCTACGCAGAGCGCCCTGCCCACCTGATCCGGCGGCGCTAACGACACACTGCCGCCGATACCACGTAGCAGGCTGGTGGTGATGGGTGCCTGCCGCAGCGGAGTCAAGGAGGAGGTGGCGAAGCCACCGGGGGACATCCGCGGAGGCGGGTGCCCGTCACCGCCAGCCTGCGGGGCCGAATCCGAGCAGCCGCCAACCTGCGAGGGAGGCGCCAATGCCCTCGCCGCCCAACCGCCACGCTGAATCCATGCAAAATCACCCTTCACATGGAAACCCTGAAGTCAGAAATAGCAGCCACCGCCGCACGCATGGTGGTGGAAGAAGGGCTGGAGTATGGCCCGGCCAAGCGCCGCGCCGTCAGGCAGATGGGCCTGCCCGCCCGCACTGCGCTGCCGGGCAATGACGAGGTTGAAGATTCGGTGCGCGAGTACATCGACCTCTTCTGCGCGGACACGCAACCTGGAGAACTCGCCGCGCTGCGCGCGCTCGCGCTCACCTGGATGGAGCGCCTGCAGGAATTCAGGCCGCACCTGGCGGGGGCGGTCTGGCACGGCACGGCGACCCGCCTGTCCGACATCTACATCCAGCTCTTTTGTGACGACCCCAAATCGGCGGAGATTGCGCTGATAGACCACAATGTTGAGTATGAGCCACGTACCGTGACCGGATTCCATGGGGAATCCGTGGAGGCGCTCAGCCTGAGCAGCATGAGCCGCGAACTTGGCGAGGCGGTCGGCGTGCACCTTCTGGTGTATGACCATGACGATTTGCGTGGCGCCCTCAAGCCTGACATAAAGGGCCGAACCCCGCGAGGCACCCTGGCTGCCCTGCGGCAAATGCTGCAAGAGAAAACCGATGACACCTGAATCCCCGCCCACCGCTGCAGCAGCTACCGCTGGCGCCTCCCGTCGCCACCTGCTCCAGGCCGGCGTCGCCGTAGCGGCGGCAGTGGCCGGCGCAGGCTATGCGTGGTGGAAATTCCAGCCCCATGCCGTGGAAAGCGGCGCAGAGGCAGCGCTATGGGCCATGTCCTTTGATACGCCATCCGGCTCGACGCTGTCGATGCAGGCATTTCGCGGACGCCCTTTGCTGGTCAACTTCTGGGCAACCTGGTGCCCCCCTTGTGTTGAAGAACTTCCGCTATTGGATCGCTTTTTCAAGGATAACTCATCTAAAAGCTGGCAAGTTGTTGGTCTGGCGATCGACCAGCCGAGTGCAGTGCGCAAATTCCTCGAAAAACTGCCGGTGAGTTTTCCAGTCGGAATGGCGGGCCTGGGTGGTACAGAACTGGGTAAATCACTGGGCAACAGCGCGGGTGGCCTGCCGTTTACGATCGTGCTTGGCGCGGACGGATCGCTGATGCACCGTAAAATGGGCAAAGTCTCCGAAGAAGATCTCGCCCGCTGGATGCGGCCGGCCTGAGTGGCGCAGCCGGTTTGCAGCGGCTGTCCAGCGAACTCGATTCAGGGCTTGACAAAAAGAAATTGCGAGAATTTGGGCGACGAAGCGTGCATTAGCCCGATTTTGGAGTAAATTCCCGCTTTCTCTCAATTAGAGTCGTTGGAGACCCCATGGATTTACGCAAGCTCAAGACCTTGATCGACCTCGTGTCCGAATCAAACGTCTCGGAACTCGAAATTACCGAAGCCGAAGGCAAGGTCCGCATTGTCAAGGGTGGTGGCGCAGTCGTCCAGCAGGTTCTTGCTGCACCCCAGGCCGTTGCTGCCCCGGCAGTTGCGGCTGCCCCGGCTGCGGCCGCGCCGGCCCCGGTTGCCGAAGTGCCGGCCGGGCACATCGTGAAGTCGCCGATGGTGGGTACCTTCTACAGATCTTCCAGCCCCGGCGCCAAGCCCTTTGTGGAAATCGGGTCGGCCGTCAAGGAAGGCGAAACCATCTGCATCATCGAGGCCATGAAGATCCTCAATGAAATCGAGGCTGACAAGTCAGGCACCATAGCCAGGATCCTGTGCGAGAACGGCCAGGCTGTTGAATACGGCCAGCCGCTGTTCGTGATCGAGTGATGTACTGACTACCGCCAGGTGCCCATGTTCAAAAAAATTCTTGTCGCCAACCGGGGTGAAATTGCCTTGAGGATCCAGCGCGCCTGCCGCGAGATGGGTGTCAAGGCCGTGATGGTTTATTCAGAGGCTGACCGCGAAGCCAAGTACGTCAAGCTCGCTGAAGAGGCGGTGTGTATCGGGCCGGCGCCTTCCCCGCTGAGTTACCTGAACATGCCGGCCATCATTTCGGCGGCGGAAGTCACCGACGCCGAAGCCATCCACCCCGGCTATGGCTTCCTGAGCGAAAACGCCGGCTTTGCCGAGCGCGTCGAGAAAAGCGGTTTCCAGTTCATCGGCCCGACGCCGGAGAACATCCGGACCATGGGCGACAAGGTTTCTGCCAAGCAGGCCATGATCAAGGCTGGCGTGCCATGTGTGCCGGGCTCTGAAGGCGAACTGCCGGATGACGCTGCGACCATCCGGCGCACGGCCAGGGCCGTGGGCTACCCTGTCATCATCAAGGCGGCCGGTGGCGGAGGCGGGCGCGGCATGCGCGTGGTGCACACCGAGGCTGCGCTGATCAACGCGGTGCAGATGACCAAGGCCGAGGCAGGGGCGGCGTTCGGCAATCCGGCCGTCTACATGGAGAAATTCCTGCAGAACCCGCGGCACATCGAGATCCAGGTGCTGGCCGACAAGCACAAGAATGCCGTGTACCTGGGCGAGCGCGACTGCTCCATGCAGCGGCGCCACCAGAAAGTCATCGAGGAGGGGCCGGCGCCGGGCATTCCCCGAAAGCTGATCGAGAAGATTGGCGAGCGCTGCGTTGCGGCCTGCAAGAAGATCGGTTACCGCGGTGCGGGTACCTTTGAATTCCTCTACGAAAACGGCGAGTTCTATTTCATCGAGATGAATACCCGCGTGCAGGTGGAGCACCCGGTCACGGAGCTCATCACCGGCGTGGATATTGTGCGGACCCAGATCATGGTCGCAGCCGGCGAGAAACTGCCCTTCACCCAGCGCGACATCGCCATCCGGGGCCATGCCATCGAGTGCCGCATCAATGCCGAGGACGCCTACAAGTTCGTGCCTTCTCCGGGAAGGATCACGATGTGGCATGCGCCCGGCGGCCCCGGCGTGCGGGTGGACTCGCATGTCTATACCAATTATTTTGTGCCGCCGAACTACGACTCCATGGTCGGCAAGATCATCGTGCATGGTGACACCCGCGAGCAGGCGCTGTCCCGCATGCGCACAGCCTTGCTGGAGACGGTGGTCGAAGGCATCAATACCAACATCCCCTTGCACCGCGAGCTGATGGTCGATGCCAAGTTCATGACCGGCGGCACCAACATCCACTACCTTGAAGAGTGGCTGTCTCAACATAAACGGTAGTCAAAGTAATCCCCCCGAAGCGCCTTCGGCGCCTCCCCCCAGGGGGCGCAACCAGCGGCCCGTCCTGAGCCTGTTGAAGGGCGGTTCCGCGGTTGCCCACGAAAGGTTCTCGATGTTCGAACTTGGTTTGCTTTGTCCTGAAGACAAGATCGAGGCAGTCAGCGACGCGCTGGATGCGCTGGATGCGCTCAGCGTTTCCGTTGAGGATGCGGACGCGCAGACTGATGCCGAGCAGGCGCTGTTTGGCGAGCCGGGCATGCCACCGCCCAGGGATGGCTGGCAGCGTTCACGCATCCAGGCGCTTTTTTCCACCGAAGCCCAGGCCACTGAAGCGGCCGCCTTGCTGGGAGCGCAGGACTTTTTTGCCGATTGCAGCGTGCTGGCCATCGCACCCGTGGCTGAGCAGGACTGGGTGCGCCTGACGCAGTCGCAGTTCGTGCCGGTGGAGATCACGCCCGAGTTCTGGATCGTCCCGACCTGGCATGAGCCGCCTGCGCAGGCGCGGCAGATCATCCGGCTTGATCCCGGCCTGGCCTTTGGCACCGGCACCCACCCGACCACGCGCATGTGCCTGCGCTGGATCGCAAGCCATGCACCTGCGGGCCAGCGGGTGCTGGACTATGGCTGCGGCTCCGGCATCCTTGCCATCGGCGCGGCGAAATTCGGTGCTGCGGATATTGATGCCGTGGACATTGACGAGGCGGCCGTCGAATCCACCCTGTTGAATGCGC
>CAZFKW010000085.1:8251-8611 GCA_964519795.1 uncultured Ramlibacter sp.
ACCTGAACGCAGGGCTTCCCGACAAGGCAGCCGGCGCTTATGACACGGTGCTGGCCAACATACTCGCGTCACCGCTCAAGATGCTGGCACCGCTGCTCACCTCGCACGTCGCGTCCGGCGGCTCACTGGTCCTCGCCGGCATCCTGGCCCGGCAGGCCGACGAGCTCAAGCAGGCCTATGCGCCATACTGCCGGCTGGATGTGGCCGACACTGAAGACGGCTGGATCCTGATGGCCGCGACGATCTGACGTTTCCCCGGGTCTGGGGCTCCCTGGCCGGGCCCTACAATTGGCCATTGATGAGCCTGATCACACGCTGCCCTGCATGCGCGACGATGTTCAAAGTCGTGCCCGACCAACT
>CAZFKW010000085.1:8621-11719 GCA_964519795.1 uncultured Ramlibacter sp.
GTGCGGCCACTGCGCCGAAGTGTTCGATGCTGCGGCCAACATGCAGCAGGAAGCCATCCCTCCCCTTGTCCCGCCTGCGGGTGCTGGCGTTGCGCCCGGGCCTTCCGCCATGCCTGCCGTGGCCGCACCCATGCCGCACGCTGCGCCACCGCCTGCCCAGGCACCTGCGCCAGGGCCGGCACGCCCGCAGTGGACCGCACCGGCATTCCAGCCGCCGCCCCCCGACAGCCAGGGCGCGGCTTCAAGCCTCCCGGAAAGCCAGGTCAACAGTGACCTCCACCGGCCGTCCGCCGGGGAGCAGGGGCGCGATCCGGTGCTGCCGCCCGATTCCATGCCGCCGTCGTTCGAGTCCTCCCTGCCGCCAATGCCCGGCGAGGCCACCGGCCGGCCTCCGGCACCTGATCCGTTCAAGGACTCGCGCAATGGCGCTGAATCTTCATCATTGACGGAGTCCACGCTGGAGAGCGTGTCATTTGTGCGCGAGGCCCGGCGCAAGGCGTTCTGGCGCAGGCCCGCCGTCCGCGTCATGATGTCGCTGGTCGTGCTGCTCCTGCTGGCTGTCCTGGGCCTCCAGGTTGCCGTCCATGAGCGCGACCGCATCGCCGCGATCGAGCCGCGGGCGCGGCCCTGGCTGGAACAGCTGTGCCTGCACCTTCAGTGCGCCATCGAACCGCTCAGGGAGATCGAGTCCATCGTCATCGACAGTTCGTCGTTCACCAAGCTGCGTGCTGACACCTACAGGCTGAGCCTGACCCTCAGGAACAATGCGTCGGTGCCGCTCGCGATGCCGGCCATAGAACTCGTACTCACCGACGCGGCCGACCAGCCTGTCGTGCGGCGCGTGCTCACGCCGGCAGACCTTGGCGCGGGCGCGCCGGGCCGCACCCCTGTGATTGGGCCGGGCGCTGAATGGAGCGGCAACTATCCGCTCGGCGTGAACGGCAACAGCTCCCGTATCGTGGGCTACCGCCTGCTAGCGTTCTATCCCTGATCGACTTCACTTCTTTTTCAAGCAGGATTTATGGCAGCAGTCATTTGTGGTTCCCTTGCCTTTGACACCATCATGACCTTTGAGGGCCGCTTTGCCGAGCAGATACTGCCGGACCAGCTGCACATCCTCAATGTGTCGTTTCTCGTCCCCAGCCTGCGTCGCGACTTCGGCGGCTGCGCCGGCAATATTGCCTACAGCCTCAAGCTGCTGGGCGGCAGCCCGTTGCCGATGGCCACGGTGGGCAGCGACGGCCCCTACTACATTGAGCGGCTCAAGGTGCTGGGCATCAGCACAGAGTTCGTGCGGCAGGTCAATGACACCTACACGGCGCAGGCCATGATCATGACCGACCGCGACAACAACCAGATCACGGCCTTCCATCCGGGCGCGATGATGCAGGCCCATGTGACGAAGATTGAAGCGCGCCCGGACATCAGGCTGGGCATCATCGCGCCCGACGGGCGCGACGCCATGCTGCAGCACGCAGAGCAGTTCAAGGCAGCAGACATTCCCTTTGTGTTTGACCCGGGCCAGGGCTTGCCGATGTTTGACGGCAGGGAACTTGCGCACTTCATCGACCTGGCCACTTGGGTGACCGTCAATGACTACGAAGGCAAGATGCTCAGCGACCGCACGGGTTGGAGCAGCGCCGACATTTCACGGCGCGTCAAGGGCCTTGTCGTCACGCTTGGCGCCGAGGGCTGTGAAGTCTGGATTGATGGTGTGAAGACACTGGTGCCGCCGGTCAGGGCTGCGGCAGTTGTGGACCCTACCGGTTGCGGCGACGCCTGGCGTGGCGGCCTGCTCTACGGCCTGGAGCAAGGCTGGCCGCTGGAAAAATGTGCGGCGCTGGGCAACCACATCGGCGCCACCAAGATCGCGCATCGTGGCCCGCAGAACTACACGTTTGATCTCAAGGCACTCGGCCTCTAACCCAACAGATCTTCGCCTGCGACCAACTCATAGGGGAATGGGGGGGCGAAGGCCGGACGGAGAGCGTCAATAAAAAGCCCGGCACCTTGCGGTGCCGGGCTCGAAGCGGCATGAACCGCTTTGCCTTGCGAGCCGGTCAGGGCTTGCTTGCCGTCGGAAACGGCCAGGCTGCCTGCGGGTTCAGAGTGGTCTGAGCAGCAGGGGCAGCGGGGGCAGGGGCTGCTTTGGCAGCGGGTGCTTTCGCGGCTTTCTTCGCAGCGGGCTTTTTCGCTGCTTTCTTGGCGGCAGGCTTTTTCTTGGCCGCAGCCTTTTTGGCGGGGGCCTTCTTGGCCGCAGCCTTTTTCGCCGGCGCCTTCTTGGCTGCTACCTTCTTCGCAGGAGCCTTCTTGGCCGCAGCCTTTTTCGCCGGCGCCTTCTTGGCTGCTACTTTTTTGGCGGCTACTTTCTTGGCCGGAGCCTTCTTTGCAGCTACCTTTTTGGCCGGAGCCTTCTTCGCTACAGCCTTCTTGGCCGGAGCCTTCTTTGCCGCTACCTTTTTAGCCGGAGCCTTTTTCGCTACAGCCTTCTTGGCGGCCGGTTTTTTCGCAGTTGCCATCATTTTCTCCTTGATCAAGTTGCAAAGAGCACTTCACGCTTTGTTGGTTTGCATGAAGCGATTCAAGGTGTTGGGCAGGTGCCCAGCGCCATGAACAGGGGAGCACCACCCGCCGCCACACTCTGCGGTGTGATCAATGGCCAGTGCAAATCTTGAACTCATTTATTGTTCTTCAACAAAATCTTCAGTCCCAGGAAAGCGCGCCACCCGACTGGTACTCAATCACCCGGGTCTCAAAGAAGTTGCGCTCTTTCTTCAGGTCAATCATTTCGCTCATCCACGGGAACGGATTTTCCTCGTTCGGGAAGAATGCTTCAAGTCCGATCTGCGTGGCACGCCGGTTGGCGATGTAGCGCAGATAGCCCTTGAACATGGATGCGTTCATGCCGAGCACGCCGCGGGGCATGGTGTCTTCGGCGTACCTGTATTCGAGCTCGACGGCCTTGAGGAACAGCTCGCGGATCTCGGCCTTGAATTCGGCGGTCCACAGGTGAGGGTTCTCCAGCTTCAGCTGGTTGATCAGGTCGATGCCGAAGTTGCAGTGCATGGACTCGTCGCGCAGGATGTACTGGTACTGCT
>CAZFKW010000086.1:0-6638 GCA_964519795.1 uncultured Ramlibacter sp.
TAGTGCTTGAGTTCTTCCGCCCGGTTCATCGGGTTGACCGGCACCACCACGGCATTGGCACGCTGGATGGCGCAGTGGGCAATGACAAGCTGCGGGCAGTTCTGCATGCTGAGCACCACCCTGTCCCCCTTGCGCACGCCCAGCCCATGCAGCCGCGCGGCCAGCGCCAGCACCTGCTGCGCGACCTCGCCATAGCTGAGGACGGTACCGAAGAAGACCAGCATCGGCTTGTCGGGGTAACGCTGCGCATTTGTCTGCAGGTTGTGCCAGAGGGGGACGGCGGGGGGCGTCAGGCGATATGGAAGCCGCTTGGGCCAGAACTTGTGATGGGGACGCAGCATGAAGACTCCTTGGCCGCTGAGCCTAAGGCCTGCACCGCTGCGGCGCATCGGGGTAGGCCCCAACACGCAGGGTCGCGCATGCGACGCAGCAGTCTGGCCAGGGGGGTGCGCGCTTGTGGTGCAACGCACACCCGACACCCCGCAAACGGTGCATCAAACTTGTATACCAGCGGTGAATTCACTGGCACGCTAACTGCTAGGGATGGTGATGGCCATCTCCGCATCCGAAATCAGTGATCGCATCATCGAAGCCGTGATGGCACAAAAGCTCGCGCCGGGTTCCCGCCTGGGCGAGCAGCAGCTGGCCATGCTTTTCGACTGCAGCCGCACCATCGTGCGCGAGGCCCTCACCCGGCTGGCGGCGCGCGGCATCGTGACAGTCAGCGCGCGGCGCGGCTGGTACGTCATCGAGCCATCACAGGATGAGGCGCGTGAAGCCTTTGAAGCACGGCATGTCATAGAACTCGGCCTGATCCGCAGCACCAGAAGTGTGGACAAGGCGGCCATCAAGCAGCTCAAGGCGCACCTTTCGCGGGAGAAGGCCGCACTCAAGGGGAGCGATGTCGGTGCGCGCAGCTTCCTGCTGGGCGACTTCCATGTCTGCCTGGCAGAGTGCCTGGGCAACTCGCTGCTGGCCGACACGCTGCGCGACTTTACCGCGCGCACCACCTTGATCGCCATGCTCTACCAGTCCTCACATGATGCTGCGCAGTCGTGCGACGAGCATGTGCAGATCGTCGCGGCGCTTGAGAAGAATGACCTGGCACTGGCCGAGAAGCTGATGGCCGCGCACATCGGCACCGTGAAGAACGCGCTGCGCCTGCCGGCCTTGACCGACCCCCTGGCGCAACTGCGCGATGCGCTGTCGCCGGTTTCCAAATCACGTCCGCGCCCCATGGGGGTGCCTGCAGGCACGGCCGGTGAGGCACACGTCTTGCATACAAGTTCCCACACCACAGGAGCAAAGCGCCGCAAGGGCGCGGCTCCTGACGACTCATCCACTTACCTAGGAGCCCTGCTGTGAAAATCTCCAAACGCACCCTCGCCCTGAGCCTGGCCGCCTCGGCCGTCCTCGCTTCCTTCGGCGCTCATGCGCAGACTGCGCTGGACGACGTGATGAAGGCAAAGAAGATCACCATTGCCATTCCCACCGACTTTCCGCCCTACGGCTTCGTCGGCACGGACCTCAAGCCGCAGGGCCTGGATGTTGACATGGCCAACTACATTGCGGCAAAGATGGGCGTGGCCATTGAGCTGGCACCCGTGACCAGCTCCAACCGCATTGCCTACCTGCAGACAAAGAAGGCCGAGCTCGTCATCTCCACGCTGGGCAAGAATGCCGAGCGTGAGCGGGTCATCGACTTCACCGCTGCGTACTCGCCTTTCTTCCAGGCCGTGTTTGCGCCCAAGACCGTGGCGCTCAAGAGCTTCGCCGACCTGAACGGCAAGAGCATCGCCGTCACCCGCGGAGCCATCGAAGACCAGGAACTCACCAAGCTGGCGCCCGCGGGGACCGACATCAAGCGCTTCGAAGACAACAACGCCACCGTGTCGGCCTTCGTCTCAGGCCAGGTCGCCGCGATCGCCACGGGTGCATCGGTGGCCGGCAACATGATGGCCAAAAACCCGCAGCTGAACACCGAATACAAGCTGCTGCTCAAGGACAGCCCCAACTTCATCGGCGTCGCCAAGGGCGAAGACAAGCTGCGTCTGAAGGTCAACGAGATCATCAATGAAGGCAAGAAGAACGGCGACCTGGACAAGATGGCCGTGAAGTGGCTGGGACGTCCGGCCGGTGACCTGCCCCAGTAACCAAGGCAGGGGCCCGACAGAAGGCCTGTCAGTGCGTACCTCAGGGACAGAAGAGGATGTCATTGCGGGCCTGACCCGCAATCCGCAGTGGCGTTGAAAGGATGCTGAGTCGCGCCCCCATGGATCCCGGATCAAGTCCGGGATGACAGATTTGGTGGCGGGCTGAAACACAAGGACAACAACAATGGGCGTGACATTTGATTTCGTCGCTGTTCTCTCGCAATGGCCGCTGCTGCTCAAGGGCGTGGCATGGACGCTGGGGCTGACCGTCATCTCCGCGCTGATTGGCGTCGCGCTGGGCGTGGCCTGCGCCTGGGCCCGCGCGCACGGGCCGGGGTGGCTCAAGTGGGTCACTGGTACCTATGTCGAGCTCATCCGCAACACGCCCTTCATCGTGCAGCTGTTCTTCGTGTTCTTCGGCCTGCCGGCTGCCGGCGTAAAGCTCACGCCCGAGATGGCGTCCATCATCGCGATGGTCATCAACCTGGGTGCCTATGCCACCGAGATCATCCGCGCCGGCATCGAGGCCACGCCGCGGGGCCAGATCGAAGCTGCGGCTAGCCTGGCGCTCAACCGCATGCAGACATTCATGCGTGTGGTGTTGCCGCCGGCGCTCAAAAAAGTCTGGCCTTCGCTGGTGAGCCAGATCATCATCGTGATGCTGGGGTCGGCCGTCTGCGGGCAGATCTCCACCCAGGAGCTGAGCTACGCCGCCAACCTGATCGCCAGCCGCAACTTCCGCGGATTCGAAGCCTACATCGTGGCGACGCTGGTGTACCTGTCGCTGGCCATCGCGGTACGTCACCTGCTCAACTGGGCGGGTCCGAAATATCTTTTCGGGAGGTGAATGGCATGAACCAGCATACCGGGCACCCGGTAACTTTTCGGGAGGTGGACGGCGTGAACCAGCATGCCGGGTCCCGCGCGTCTTTTCGGGCAGTGAACGGCGTGAACCATCACCCGTTCGGGCTGAGCCTGTCGAAGCCCTCGACGCGCAGCCCCACGACAGGACCAGGGCGAACGGTGACACGCCATGGTTGACTTCTCCCTCTGGGACATCCTGCGCAACCTGCTGCTCGCCGCACGCTGGACGGTCGTCCTCTCGCTCATTGCCTTCATCGGCGGCGGCATTGTCGGCGTGCTGCTGCTGGTGGCCCGTCTTTCAAAGGCTCGCTTTGCCGACCGCCTTGTCGGCGGCTATGTGCAGTTGTTCCAGGGCACGCCGCTGCTGATGCAGCTGTTCCTGGCCTACTTCGGCATCGCGCTGTTCGGCTTCAAGACCTCGGCCTGGGTTGCCGCATCCGTCGCGCTCACGCTCTACACCAGCGCCTTCCTCACCGAGATCTGGCGCGGCTGCGTGGCAGCCATTCCCAAAGGCCAGTGGGAAGCCGCGCAGAGCCTGGCCATGAGCTTCGGTGAACAACTGCGCCATGTGGTGCTGCCACAGGCCACCAGGATCGCCATCCCGCCCACCGTGGGCTTCCTGGTGCAGGTCATCAAGGGCACGGCGCTGGCCTCGGTCATTGGCTTCATCGAGCTGACCAAGGCCGGCACCATGATCACCAACGCCACCTTCAAACCCTTCATCGTGTACAGCTGCGTGGCGCTCCTTTACTTCGCGCTGTGCTTCCCGATCAGCCTGTATGCCAAGACCCTGGAAAGGAAGACCCATGCCCAACGCTGAAACCGCCGAGGCCCTGGCTCCCGCCACAGCCACGCCCGTGCGCGCCGCCGCCACACCCGACAAGACCATCATCGACATCGTGGCGCTGCGCAAGTCCTACGGCACAAACGAGGTGCTCAAGGGCATCGACCTCAAGGTCAGGAGCGGCGAGGTCATTGCGATCATCGGCAAAAGCGGCTCCGGCAAGAGCACGCTCCTGCGCTGCATCAACGGGCTGGAGGTCTTCCAGGAAGGCGGCCTGACGGTGGACGGCAAGCCCCTGCTGCATGAAAGCCCCACCGCCATGCGCGAGCTGCGCCAGCGCGTGGGCATGATCTTCCAGAGTTTCAACCTGTTCCCCCACCTGACGGTGGGCCGCAACATCATGCTCGCGCCGACGCTGGTGAAGAAGAAAGACGCTGCTTCAGCAGTTGAACAGGCACGGAAGCTGCTGGCCCGTGTGGGCCTGGTGGAGAAATTCGACGCCACGCCCGACCAGCTCTCGGGCGGACAGCAGCAGCGGGTTGCGATTGCCCGCGCCCTGGCCATGGAGCCGGCCGTGCTGCTGTGCGACGAAATCACCTCTGCGCTGGACCCTGAACTCGTGGGTGAAGTCCTGCGCGTGGTCGAGACGCTTGCCGACGAGGGCATGACGCTGCTGATGGTGACGCATGAGATGAACTTCGCGCGCAAGGTGTCAGACCGCGTGATCTTCATGCACCAGGGGCGCGTGCACGAGATGGGGCCTCCGGAGCAACTGTTTGGCAACCCCCGGACGCCGGAACTCAAACAGTTCCTTTCGTCGCTGCACTGAGCGGCGTTTGCCGCAGACGCGGTGGAAGCTGCCCGCCGTATACATCTGTATGGATGCCGCAGAGCGCTTGCGCCAGCTACATTGGCGCGACATCACCCACCAGATATGTCGAGATGGAAACGCCACAAGCAAAGGTGTCCCGATGGCTGCAGGCAGCGCGCGTTCACTCGGGTGATGCCGCCGCACTGGGCGAGGACGGGCACTGCCGCCTGATGCTTGAAGACGGCGCGCAATGCATCGTCGAGGTTCCCTCTGGAAGCGACTCGGTCTTCCTTTACATGCCGGTGTTCCGGCTCCCGGAGAACGCCGGCGAAGCCCTTCAGGCCACCAAGCTGGCCATGGGGCTCCATACCTTCGGCGTGGCCACCGGCGGCAGCGCCTTCAGCTACGACGCGCGCAGCGACCATGTCGTGCTCACCCTGGCAAGGCCGCTGGACGCGATGGATGAGGTTTCATTCAGCGAGCTGCTGGGCGGCTTCATCGACTCGGGCCGGGAGGCCAGCGCGCGACTCATGCAATCCATGCGCGACGAGGGCGCTCGTCAAAGCACCCACGCATTGCCCGGCATGATCCACCTCATGCGTGCGTGATGCCGGGCAGGATCACGTCATCGCCTTCAGTGACGGGGCTGACGCCAGCCTCCACGGCTGGCGCGCGCCACCCCTTCGCCACGCGCGCCAGCGCCAACCCGGTGGACGGGCTCGCTGCGCAACACGCCGGGGCAGCACGCGCCTCAATCGCCAGCCGGGGGCTTGCAGCCATCCGCAACACGGTGGCCGGCTGCGCCTCCGCGCTGGCCGGGCTGGCGCGCAGGACCCTGGGCGAGCCGGCCGGGACGCGCCGCAACCACTACTTTGGCAGCGGCGACGAGAACAACAACATCCACACGGTCATCCACACCCCGGTCGTGCCGGAATCGAGTGCCGGCTTCAGGCACCAGAAGTTCTTCGAAGAGATCGGTGACAGGCGGCACGCCCATTACGATGACAGCACACTGGGCCCCGAAACGCCCAGCACCACGCTGGCCGGCAGGGCTGCCACCACGACCGACAAGGCGGTCTACAAACAGTGTGTCGATGCCTTGCGCCGCCGCGCCGAGCAGGAGTACCTGATGCAGGGCATGCCCAAGGGTGCCATGGTGGCGGCGGCAGACATCGCCACCAGGCACCGCACCGGCATTGCCGTGCGCCCGACCGGGCTGCTCGCCCACATGGGCATCGAGTCCGGCATGCCCGTCAAGGCGCAGGAGTTCAAGAACAAGACATCAAAGGAGGTCGACCTCTGGCTCTGCGACGAGCTGAACTGGAAAGACGTGGGCAAGGTGGTCCACTATGACCCGCGCGTGGGCTGGAGCTCGACCGGCGCAGGTTCTGCGTCCGGTGACGGCACGACGCTCGCGCAACGCAAGCCGCCGACAAAGGAAGACTGGAAGGCCAAGCTCGCCTACATCCGCGACGTGCGGCACGCCCAGCTCAAGGAGCAACTGGGCGACCGCATCGGCGACATGCCGCCGGTGGAAGAGCTGGAAAAGGCATTCTTCTCCAGAGCCGGCGAATACCTCGCTGAAGACCACGCCTACCGCCACGGCGAACTGGCCCCCCATGTGCTGCTGGACGGCCCGCGGCTGCGACTGAAGGCCCGGCCCGGAGAAGACATGGTGGGCGACCTGGACCTGTTTGTCTTCACCACCGAGACGGTCGAGCATTCCCGGGATGGCACAAGCACGACGCACCAGTCCATCGAGTTCGACGAAGGCGACCACAATGCCGTCCAGACGCAGAAGGCGCTGCAGTCGTCCAGCGCGTTCCAGGCCCAGCACGGCGCCGTCTGGTATTGGGACCCGTCGACGAACAAAGACCAGCAGGCCGCCAGATTCAACGAAGGAATCCGCAACACCATCATGGCCGCCCACTCACCCGGCGCCGGTGACCCGCTGATCCACATCCAGCCGGACAACCGCGTCAGCGCCGTTTTCTACGACCCGACGGCCAGGGAACTGCGCTCCGTA